>NZ_JALBGX010000005.1:0-123191 GCF_023006465.1 Rhizobium sp. PRIMUS64
CATGCGGGCGATCCGCGCCCACAAGGGCAAAGCCGCCGCCCGGCTGACGGTCAGGGGCCGGTCCGGCCATTCCTCGCGCCCGGACCAGGGACTGAACGCGATCCATGCCATCACGGATGTTCTGGCCTGCGCTCGCGCCGAGGCCGAACAGCTTGCCTCCGGCCCGTTCGAGCATGTCTTCGAACCGCCCTACTCCTCCCTTCAGGTCGGCACGCTGAAGGGCGGCCAGGCAGTCAACATCATTCCCGACAGTTGCGAGGCCGAGTTCGAAGCGCGGGCTATTTCCGGCGTCGATCCAGTCACGCTGCTGGCGCCGCTCCGAGTGGCGGCCGAGGCGCTGTCGCAGTTCGGCTTTCAGGTGGAATGGCGCGAACTCAGCGCCTATCCGGCACTTTCGCTTGCCGCCGATGCGCCGCTTGCGACACTGCTTGGCGAGCTGACCGGCATCGAGCCGCTCGCCGCCGTCAGCTACGGCACGGAGGCCGGCCTTTTCCAGCGCGCCGGCATCGACGCGATCATCTGCGGCCCTGGCGACATCGGCCGCGCCCACAAGCCGGACGAATTCATCCTCACCGGCGAACTGCTCGCCTGCCAGGCGATGGTCGAGGCGCTTGGCCGCGGCTGTGCCTGATGACATCCGATCAAGGAGCCGACGCAATGACCTTTCTCTTCAATTCCGACGCGAAGCGCGGCGCCATCTTCGCCGAAGCCTTCGCGCGCGAATTGCCCGACATTGCCTTCTCCATGGATCCCAAGTCGGTCGAAGCGGACGCCGTGCGCTACCTGATCACCTGGACGGTGCCGGATGATCTCGCGCGCTATCGCAATCTCGAAATCCTCTTTTCGATCGGCGCCGGCATCGACCAGTTCCGCATCGATGCCGTGCCAGCATCGGTCAAGGTCGTGCGCATGGTCGAGGACGGCATCATCAGAATGATGCAGGAATATGTGACGCTGGCCGTGCTTGCGCTCCATCGCGACCTGCCGACCTATCTCGACCAGCAGCGGCGCCGGACCTGGCAGACGATCGCGCCGGTGCAAGCCTCTGAACGCCGCATCGGCGTGCTCGGCCTCGGCATGCTTGGAAGCGCGGTGCTCGAGCGTCTGCAGCCCTTCGGTTTTCCGCTTTGCGGCTGGAGCCGCAGCCCGCGCGAGATCGACGGCATCCGATGCCTCAGCCGCCGCGACGGCCTCGATACCCTGCTTGCAACCACCGACATTCTCATCTGCCTGCTGCCGCTGACGGATGAGACGCGCGGCTTCCTGAATGCCGAGCTCTTCGCCAGATTGCCGGCCGGCGCTGCGCTCGTCCATGTCGGTCGCGGCGCTCAGCTCGATCATCAGGCGCTCGTCGACGCGCTCGACACCGGACATCTCTCCGGCGCCGTCGTCGACGTCACCGAGCCGGAACCGCTGCCTGAGGACCACGCCTTCTGGAACCATCCGAAGATCCTGCTGACGCCGCACATTGCAAGCGTCACCCAAGCTGAAACCGCCGCGGCGGCCGTGATCGGCAACATCAAGCGGCACCAGGCAGGCCTCGATCCGATCGGACTGATCGATCGCAGCCGCGGCTACTGAGCTCTCAACCTAGGAAAGCAAAATCATGTCCCTCCTCAAGACGATCGACACCAATCCATCCTTCGCGCCGCGCGAGTCCGGCCCACTTCCAGAACGGCTGATCTCGGGCAATCCGGCCTTCAAGACCTGGGCGCAGGACGTCGCCCGCGGCGAGACGGTTCATAGCGGCGTGTGGGAGGCGACACCCGGCGAGACGCGCTCGATCAAGGGTGAGACGTTCGAGTTCTGCCACATCCTTTCCGGTCTGATCGAACTCACGCCGGAAGGCGGCGAACCGGTGGTCTACAAGGCCGGCGACAGCTTCGTCATGAAGCCGGGCTTCGTTGGCGTCTGGAAGACGATCGAGACGGTGCGCAAGATCTACGTCACCGTGTCGTGATGCCGACGCCGTAGATTTGACTGCCGCAGCGGCGAAAACGCAATTTTTCGCCGCTGCGGCATCACCGGTCGATGCATGCTGCTCGCATTCCCCAGTTAGGCTTGCCTCAGCCCATCCCGAGGACATGCGATGACACTCAGCTTCGATCCGAACACGATATCCTTGCCCGTCGGACATTTCATTGGCGGGCGGCTGGTTCCGGCCGAGGCGGTCATCGACATGCATCGCCCATCCGACGGCAAGGCTTATGCCGGCTGTCCGCTGGCCGACGAAGCCCTTGTCGATCACGCCGTCGAAACCGCCAGGACCGCATTGAAGACGAGCAATTGGGGCGGCATGCGGCCGCGCGAGCGCACCGTGGCGCTGCAGCGCTGGGCGGACCTGATCGAAGCCGAGGCGGAGACCCTCGCCAGGCTCGAGGCGCTCTCCTCGACGCGGCCCATCGGTCATCTCGTCGCCGGCGACATCGCCGTCACCGCCGAACAGATCCGCTTCTTTGCCGAGTTCGCCGACAAGGAAGGCGGCGACCTCGTCCCGACCGACGATGCGAACTTCGGCATGATCATGACGGAACCCTATGGCGTCGTCGGCGCCATCACACCCTGGAATTTTCCCTTGTCCATGGCCGGCTGGAAGCTCGGTCCGGCGCTGGCGGCAGGCAATGCGGTGGTGTTGAAGCCGTCGGAAATGACGCCGTTTTCGACGCTCTATCTCGCCGAACTTTCGGTGCGAGCCGGCCTGCCGGCCGGTCTCGTCAACATCGTGCTCGGCGACGGCCCGACCACCGGAAATGCCATCACCGGACATCCGGGCATCTCCAAAGTCAGCTTCACCGGCTCGACGGCGGCCGGCTCGGCGATCATGACCAATATCGCCCGCACCGGCGTCAAGCCGATGACGCTGGAACTCGGCGGCAAAAGCCCGCAACTGGTCTTCGCCGATGCCGATCTCCAGCTTGCAGCCGGCGCAATCGCCGGCAGCATTCTCTCCAACGCCGGTCAGGCCTGCGTATGTGGATCCCGCCTCATCGTCGAGGCGACGGTGGCGGACGAACTCGCGGCAGCGCTCGTGGCCAGGCTGGCGGCCATCCGCCCCGGCCCCACCTGGGACGAGGCGACCGATTATTCGCCCGTCATCTCCGAACGCCAGATCGCCCGCATGGACGGCATCATCCGCGCCGCTATCGACGACGGCGCCGAATGCCTCACCGGTGGCCGCCGCCTCGACCGCGAGGGCTATTTCTACGCACCGACCCTGATTTCCGGCGTGACGGCAACATCGCCGGCGGTTCTCGAGGAAATCTTCGGACCGGTGCTGACCATTCAGACCTTCGATGACGAGGAGGAAGCGCTGAGGCTCGCCGACCATCCGGCCTATGGGCTCGCCGCCGGCCTCTTCACCCGCGACCTCTCGCGTGCCATCCGCGTGACCCGCCGCCTTCAGGCCGGCACCGTCTGGGTCAACCGCTACGGCCGCTCGCGCGACCATATCCTGCCGACCGGCGGCTATAAGCAGTCGGGCATCGGCAAGGATCTCGGCCGCGATGCCTATCTCGCCAACCGCAAGAGCAAGAGTGTGCTCATCAGCCTGTGAGGACCTGCGATGAAGACCTACAAGATCGCCCTTCTGCCCGGAGACGGCATCGGCCGCGACGTGACGGCAGCAGCCTGGGCCGTGCTCGTAAAGGCGGCTCAATCGAACGGATTTTCTCTTGATGCAACCAGCTATCCCTGGTCCTGCGACTACTATCTGGAGAACGGCAGCATGATGCCCGCCGATGGCATCGAAACGCTCAGGTCCTTCGATGCCATCCTGCTCGGTGCCGTCGGCTGGCCTCGCAAGGTACCGGATTCCGTGTCGCTGCACGGACTTCTGCTGCCGATCCGCAAGGCTTTCGTGCAATATGCCAATATCCGCCCGCACCGGCTGCTGCCGGGTGTGCAGGGGCCGTTGCGGTCTGACGGCTTCGACATCCTCTGCATTCGTGAAAATACCGAGGGCGAATATTCCGGCGCCGGTGGCCGCGTCCACCAGGGCGCCGATAATGAGGTAGCGGTCGAGACTTCGATTTTCACCCGCAAGGGGGTTGAGCGCATCCTGCGTTTCGGCTTTGAGCAGGCGCGTGCGCGCAGCGGCAAGCTTGCCTCGGTGACGAAGTCCAACGCCCAGAAATATTCGATGGTCTTCTGGGACGAGATCACCCAGAAGCTTTCTGCCGAATATCCCGATGTCGAGGTGACCAGCTACCATATCGACGCTATGGCCGCCCGCATGGTCATGGCGCCTGATAGTCTCGACGTCGTGGTCGCCTCCAACCTGTTCGGCGATATCCTGACCGACCTCGGCGCTGCCATCCAGGGCGGGCTCGGCTTTGCAGCCTCCGCCAATATCAATCCCGATCGTTCGGCGCCATCGATGTTCGAACCGGTCCACGGCTCCGCGCCCGATATCGCTCATCTCGGCATCGCCAATCCGATCGCCACCATCTGGTCGGGCGCGATGATGCTGGAGCATTTGGGAGAAGCGGCTGCCGCCGCAAGGGTGATGGCCGCAATCGCGGCGACGACGGCACGCGGCATCGGCGCAATTCCCGGCAAGGACAAGACCGACGCGATCACGGCATCGGTGCTTTCGGCACTTGGCTGATCAATGGGGCTGATCAATGGAGAACAGAATGAACAGATTAAGGGATAGCGGCCTGTTTCGTGAGCAAGGGCTGATCGACGGAGAATGGCGCGGGGCCGCAGCCGGACGCACGATCGAGGTGATCGACCCGGCGACGCAGCATGTGCTGGGCACGGTGCCCGACATGGACGGAGCCGATACGAGGGCGGCAATCGCCGCAGCGGAAAAGGCCTTTGGTCCATGGCGCGCAAAGACCAATGCCGAGCGCGGCGCATTGCTGGAAGCCTGGCATGATCTGATGCTCGACAATATCGAGGATCTGGCGCTGATCCTCACCCGCGAGCAGGGCAAGCCACTAACGGAAGCGCGCGGCGAAATCCGCTATGGCGCCTCGTTCATCAAATGGTTTTCCGAGGAGGCGCGCCGCATCGGTGGAACGACCATTCCCTCGCCGACGACGGACCGGCGGATCGTCGTTCTGAAGGAGCCTGTCGGCGTGTCGGCGATCATCACGCCGTGGAATTTTCCGAATGCGATGATTACCCGCAAGGTCGGGCCGGCACTCGCCGCAGGCTGCACGGTCGTCATCAAGCCATCGGACCTGACTCCCTATTCGGCGCTGGCACTTGGCGTGCTGGCGGAACGCGCCGGCATCCCCAAGGGCGTCATCAATATCGTCACCGGCATGCCGGCCGGCATCGGCGACGAGCTGATGGCCAACCAAACCGTCCGCAAGATCTCTTTCACCGGCTCGACCCGCGTCGGCTCGCTGCTGATGCGCGGCGCGGCCGACGGCGTCAAGCGGCTCAGCCTCGAACTCGGCGGCAACGCGCCGTTCATCGTCTTCGACGACGCCGATCTCGATCTTGCCGTGGAAGGCGCAATCGCATCGAAATTCCGCAATGGCGGGCAGACCTGCGTTTGCGCTAACCGCCTTCTCGTCCAGTCCGGTGTCTATGAGGCCTTTGCCGCCAAACTTTCCGCACGCGTATCGGCCATGAAGGTCGGGGCCGGCACGGATGCCGGTACGGATATCGGGCCGATGATCAACAAGGCGGCGATCGAGAAGATCAAGCGTCATGTCGACGATGCGGTGGAAAAGGGAGCGAGGATCCTCGCCACCGCGGGTTCCGTGCCTGAAGGCGATCAATATGCGGTGCCGATGGTGCTCGGCGGTGCGACGACCGAGATGCAGCTTGCCAGCGAAGAGACCTTCGGCCCCGTTGCCCCGCTTTTCCGTTTCGACAACGAGGAAGAGGCGATCCGCATCGCCAACGCCACGCCCTTCGGCCTTGCGGCCTATTTCTACACCGAAAGCCTGAAACGCTCCTGGCGTGTCGCTGAAGCGCTCGAATTCGGCATGGTCGGCCTGAACACAGGGGCCATTTCGACCGAGGTCGCTCCCTTCGGCGGCGTCAAGCAATCCGGCCTCGGCCGTGAAGGCGCGCAATGCGGCATCGACGAATATCTGGAAATGAAGAGCTTCCACATCGGTGGGCTCAACTGACCAGCGGCAAGAGTAAAAGAAATGGGCGCCGTGGACTCATCCTCGGCGCCCTTTTTCGTACTCGCTGATGCTTTACTGAAACCGGTCGAGTGTCTTGTAGTACAAGCCCACCAGCGGCAGGAACCACGGCTTTCCGAAATGGCCGGGGACGGCGGGCCAGTCGAGCCCCTTGATCGGGTTACGGTCGGCCTTGCCAAGGATGGCGTCGGCGATGATCATGCCGAGATGGGTGGAGAGTTGGGCGCCGTGGCCGGAATAGCCCATGGCATACCAGACACCATCGACATAGCCGGCGCGCGGATAGCGGTCCTTGGTCATGTCGACGAGCCCGCCCCAGCAATAGTCGATTTCGACGCCGGCAAGCTGCGGGAAGATTTCAGCCAGGCTGGCGCGCAGAATATCGCCGCTCCTTGCGTCGGATCGTTGATCCGACGTCGCGGAAAACCGGGCGCGACCGCCGAAGATCAGCCGCTTGTCGGGCGACAGCCGGAAATAGTTGCCGATGTTCATCGACGTGACACAGGTGCGGTTGCCGGGCATCGTAGCGGCGATTTCGGCGTCGGTCAGCGGACGGGTGGCGATGAGGAAGCTGCCGACGGAAACGATCCGGCGGCGGAAATAGTTAAAGAGCGACGGCGTATAGGCGCCTGTCGCGACCAGCACGTGGTCTGCGGTGACGCTGCCTCGTGCGGTCGTCAAGCTGTGGCGGCCGATGCCCTGCTTGTGCGCGGTCACCGCCGCCTCTTCGAAGATGGTGGCGCCGTGGCGGGCGGCTGCGGTGGCGAGCCCGGCGACATAGCGACCCATATGCATCATCGCGCTCTTCTTCGACAGCATGGCGCCATGGAAGGTCGAGCAGACCTCGCTTTTCAGGTCACTCGCCGTCAGAAGTGCGGTGTCCGGATCGACCTCTCTATGAACAGCCTCGAAATTGCGGGCAATGGCATCGAAATGCTGCGGCTTGGAAGCGAGCTTCAGCTTGCCGGCGCGGCGGAAATTGCAGTCGATCCCCTCCTCGGCAATGATCGCCTCGATCGTGTCGATGGAAGCGTCGAACGCCTTGTAGAGGGCGACGGCCCGCTCCACGCCGAGTGCGGACTTGGCGGACAGGAAACTGTGGGCGAGCCCGTTGTTGAGGTGGCCGCCATTGCGCCCCGACGCTCCCCACCCGACCCGTTCGGCTTCCAGCACCACGACCTTGACGCCGGCCTTTGCAAGCTGGCGCGCCGCGGCAAGCCCGGTAAAGCCGGCGCCGATGATGGCGACGTCGTAATGTCCTTCGACGGGGCCTTGTGCGCCGCCGGCAAAGGCTGGAGCCGTGTCGTGCCAGTAGGATTCGAACTGCATCCGCGTATCTCCGTCAGAGCCCGACGACGCCAGGCAGGCCGGAGATGTCAGGAATTTCGACATAACCGTAATAGGGGTTGGCAGGCTCATGGCCGCGATTGACCCAAACCTTGTTCTTGATGCCGAGATCGTGGGCCGACATCAGGTCGTAGCGGAAGGAGGACGAGCAATGCAGCACGTCTTCCGGCCCGCAGCCCAGCATATCGAGCATATATTCAAAGCCCTTGAAGCGTGGCTTATAGGACTGCGCCTGCTCGGCGGTATAGACCGCATGGAAGGGCGCGCCCAGTTTTTCGACGTTCGACATGATCTGCGAATTCATGGCGTTGGAGAGGATGACCAAAGGGATTTCCTTGGCGACCTTGGCGAGACCGGCCGGAACATCCGAATGCGGCCCCCAGGTTGGGACCCGCTCATAGATCATCCGGGCGGCTTCATCGCGAAATGTCACGCCGTTGCGCTTGCATGTCCGCTCGAGCGAATTGTGCACCACCTCGGCATAGGGTTTCCAGTCGCCGAGGATCTCGTCGAGCCGATAGGCGGCGAAATTCTTGATGAACTCCGCCATGCGCCGCTCGTCGAGCTCTTCGCCGTAGAGGTCGCGCGCCGCTTCCGCCATCTGAAAGTTGGTCAGCGTGCCGTAGCAGTCGAAGGTGATGTATTTCGGACGGAACGTCGTCATCTGCGTATCCTTGAGCGATCGGAACTGGGGACGTGTCACAATCATAGGCACCGCTTCACCCACAGCTCGCCTGAATTGGCGGCATCGGAAGCAGAATCTATCGTATCGAAAGCAGGGTTTGGCAGAAGGTTGCGCGCTTTCACCCGCGATCAACGGCCGGCGGAGTGACGCCTTCAATCGCCGTCGTGATCGTGATCGTGATGCGACGGAAGGTCGAGGCCGAAGGTGTTGACGAGATCGGCCACCTGCGCCGGACTGAGAAAACGGGGATTGAGGTTGCGCAACAGCAGATAGAGCTTCGCCGTTTCCTCCAGTTCCTCGGTCGCAAAGACCGCCGCCTCCAGGCTGTCACCGGCGACCACAGGTCCGTGATTGGCCAGAAGCACTGATGAATACTTGCCCGCCAGCCCACGGATGGCGTCGGCCACATCAGGATCGCCGGGACGATAATAGGGCACCAGCGCGGTTTCGCCGGCGCGCATGAGATAATAGGGCGTCATCGGCGGCAGGGCCGCGCGCGGATCGATCTCCGGCAGCATGGTCAATGCCACTGCGTGGGTGGAGTGAAGATGGACGATGGCGCGGGCGCTGCCGCGCGTATCGTAGAGGGCGGTGTGCAGCGGGATCTCCTTGGTCGGCTTGTCGCCGGACAGGAGCCGGCCTTCGGCATCGAGCCTGGAAATCCGTGCCGGGTCGAGAAAGCCGAGCGAGGCGTTGGTCGGCGTGACCAGCCAGCCGCCATCCTCCAGCCGCAACGATATGTTGCCCGACGAGCCGGGCGTCAGCCCACGCTCGAACAGCGAGCGGCCGTATCGGCAAATTTCCTCACGCAGGCGCGCGTCGGACATGACAGTTCCTCCAATATTACGCAGTTGCCCCTTCGATCAGTTCAAAGCCGAGATCGACGGCCTGCGGTGGCGCATTAGCGACGACCAGTTGCGCGGCTATCTGCCCCGTCGCCACGCGCGGCGTTCGGATGGTCGACAAGGGTTGCGGTGTTGCCCGGCCGATATCGAGGCCGTTATAGCCGAAAATGGCAAGCTTCGAGGGGATCGCGATCCCTTGAGCCAGACAGTGAAAATAGCCGCCCAGCGCCATGTCGTCGTTGGAGAAATAAACCGCATCGAGATCGGTCGTGCGGGCAAGCAACCGCTCCAGCCCCAACCTGCCGTTTTCCACGGATGAAGCGCCTGCGAGAATTTCGCGGCCGACGAGAGGGGCGTCATGCGCTTCGAGCGTTTCGCAAAAGCTGGAAAACCGCTTGCCGGCACGGGTATCGCGGTTCAGGTCGTGACCGACATAGCCGATCCGGCGATAACCCCGCTTGAGCAGGAAGGCAGCGCTCTCCCGTCCGGCCGCGCGGTTCGAGAAGCCGACGGCGATATCGAGAGCATCGCCGTCCAGATCGAGCAGTTCGACGATCCGACACCCGCTGGCGCGCAGCATCTTCACCGTACCCTCAGTATGCTCGTACCCTGCCAGCATGACCGCCGCCGGCCGCCAGGCAAGCATCGCGGCGGCGAGCGCTTCCTCCTTGCCCGGATCATAATCGGTCACCGAGAATACCGCCTGATACCGGTTTTCCTCCAGAACGGCGCTGGCACCGCGCAGCACATCGGGGAAGACGATGTTGGACAGCGAGGGAATGACGAAAGCGACAAGACGCGAACCGGTGGAGGCAAGCGTTCCCGCGATCCGGTTCGGCACATAGCCCAGCCGCTCGACCGCGGCCATCACCCGCTCCCGTGTCTTGCCGGAAAACGAACCGTGGTTGCGCAGTACGCGCGACACCGTGCTCTCGCCAACACCGGCCGCCTCCGCGACCTCGGCAAGCGTTGCCGTCGGTTGATTTTTGAATTCCATCGTTACGTTTGAACCCGACTGTTGAGGTGGTTATCCGGCCTGCCCGTCCGATGACCACCGCGTTGCCACCATTTTTCACCACTCCCGCCAAGAAGCAAGGTTTTTTTGGCAGCGCTACCAATTTGCTATTGGCAGCGCTGCCAAAATGAATTAATGCAAATGGCAGCGCTGCCAAAAATGGCTCGGCGTGCCGCGGGAGGATCGACAGGAGACCGCGGCAACAATCGGAGGAGAAAATCATGACGCTGCAGACGCAAGCGCCAGTCGTTGGCGCACATCCCGCCCAGACGCTCGAAGACCGTGCCTATGGCAAGGTATTCTGGCGCATCGTACCCTTTTTGATGCTGTGCTACGTGGTCGCCTATCTCGACCGCGTCAATGTCGGCTTCGCCAAGCTGCAGATGTCGAGCGAGCTCGGCCTCTCGGAAGCCGCCTATGGCATCGGCGCCGGCATTTTCTTCATCGGCTATTTTCTGTTTGAAGTGCCGAGCAACATCATCATGAACAAGGTTGGCGCACGCGTGTGGATAGCCCGCATCATGCTCACCTGGGGCGTCATTTCGGCCGCCTTCATGTTCACCTCCTCGGAAACCGTCTTCTATGTCCTGCGTTTCCTGCTGGGCGTTGCCGAAGCCGGATTTTTCCCCGGCATCATTCTCTATCTGACCGCGTGGTATCCGGCCCATCGCCGCGCCAGGATCATCACCACCTTCATGTCGGCGATCCCGATATCCGCCATTTTCGGCAATCCGCTTTCGGGTCTCCTGATGGACAGTTTTCACGGCACGCACGGACTTTCCGGCTGGCAGTGGATGTTCCTGATCGAAGCCATTCCGGCCATTCTTTTCGGCGTTGCGACGTTCTTCTACCTTGATGATACGATCCAGGGCGCGAAATGGCTGAACGATGAGGAAAAAGGCGTGCTGACGGCCAATATCGAGGCGGAGAACCGGGCCAAGACGGCAAGCCCGCACAGCATCGGCGCAACGCTGACCGACCGTCGCGTCTGGCTGATGTGCCTGATCTATTTCTGCTTCGTGCTCGGGCAATATGGCCTGAATTTCTGGATGCCGACCATCGTCAAGGCCTCAGGCGTCAGCGGAAACCTCAATATCGGCCTGATTTCCGCGATCCCCTATATCTGCACATTCGTTGCCATGCTGGCGCTCGGACGTTCCGCCGACAGGCTGCGCGAACGCCGCTGGCACCTCGTCGTCCCGGCCCTCATCGCCGCCGGTGGTTTCGTCGCGGCGACGATGGCGACGAGCACGACCGTCTCGATTGTCTGCCTCTCGCTGGCTGCTGCCGGCGCCATCAGTTGCGCGCCGCTGTTCTGGTCGCTTCCGACGGCTTTTCTTGCCGGTACGGGCGCTGCGGCCGGCATTGCCTGGATCAATTCGGTCGGTAACCTCGCCGGGTTTCTCGGGCCGTTTCTGGTAGGCTATCTCAAAGACCTCACCGGCACCAACAGCGCCGGCATGTATCTGCTGGCGGCTGCCTTGGTCATTGGTTCGCTGGCCGTGTTGACGGTTCCCGCGAAAACCGTCAATCGCTAAACCACAGCCCCTCCGGGATAGCACCCGGAGGGGCGCAGACCTTTCCTCACGAGACTGGAGAACCTCCTCATGCCACCGCTTGCTGAAAACTCGGGCTCGGCCGTTGTCGCAGCCGTCATCGGTCTTGGTTCCATGGGGCTTGGAATGGCCCAGTCGATGAAGCGCGCAGGTCTCGACGTCGTAGGATATGACATCACGCCGGCGGCGGTGGACCGCTTCATCGCCGACGGTGGACGTGGCGCGTCAACCCCCGCCGCTGCGGCAAAGGACGCCGACATCGTCGTCTCCGTGGTCGTCAACGGCGCGCAGACCGAGGCGGTGCTGTTCGGGCCCGAAGGCGTCGCACGTTCGATGAAGCCCGGCGCCGTCTTCATCTCGTCGGCCACCATGGATCCCGCGGTCGCACGCGATCTGGCACAGCGGGCGGAGGCTCTCGGCCTGCACTATCTCGACGCGCCGATTTCAGGCGGCGCGGCCAAGTCGGCGCGTGGCGAACTGACGATCATGGCGTCCGGCTCCCGACAGGCCTTCGACACGGCACGCCCGGGTCTCGACGCCTTGGCCGCCAAGGTCTACGAACTCGGCGACGAGGCCGGAAAAGGCGCGGCCTTCAAGATGATCAACCAGTTGCTCGCCGGCGTGCACATCGCGGCCGCCTGTGAGGCCATAACCTTTGCCGCCAAGCAGGGCCTCGACCTCGACAAGGTCTATGAGGTGATCACCGCTTCGGCCGGCAATTCCTGGATGTTCGAAAACCGCGTGCCGCATGTGCTGGCCGGAGACTATACGCCGCTCAGCAGCATCGAGATTTTCGTCAAGGATCTCGGTATCGTCCTGGACATGGCCCGCTCCGAGCGTTACCCGGTACCGCTCGCGGCAGCCGCCTTGCAGATGTATCTGGCCGCCTCCGGGGCCGGCATGGGCCGTGATGACGATTCGTCGCTCGCGCGGCTCTATGCCAAGCTTTCCGGCGCTGAATTGCCCGGTTCCACCAAAGAGCCGCAGAGCCTGTAAAAGGAACGCTAGACATGCCGGTTTTCGCCGCCAACCTGACGATGATGTTCAACGAATGGGCGTTCCTGGACCGCTTCGACGCCGCAGCCGATGCCGGCTTTGCCGCCGTCGAATACCTCTTTCCCTACGAAGCCACGCCGGAGGCAATCGCCGAACGGCTTGCCCGCAACAATCTGCAGCAGGCCTTGTTCAACCTGCCGCCGGGCGACTGGGCAGCGGGCGAACGTGGCATCGCGGCTCTTCCCGGGCGGTTCGATGCGCTGAGAGCGGATGTCGAACGGGCCCTGGACTATGCGGCGGCGACGGGCGTCAGACGATTGCACCTGATGGCAGGCATCGCCGACCCTTATGACCAAAACGCCGCCTCCTCTTATCGGCGCTCCGTCACCTATGCTGCCGGGCGGCTTGCGGAAAAGGGCATCGATCTCCTGCTCGAGCCGATCAACGGGCGCAACATGCCCGGATATTTCCTCAACGACTTCGCCGCCGCCGAACGGCTGATTGCCGAATGCGGCCTGCCGAACCTGAAGCTCCAGTTCGACATCTATCACCGCCAGATCATGCATGGCGACGTCGCCATGGCGTTGCGACGCCTGCTGCCGATCACCGGCCATATCCAGATCGCCAGCGTGCCGTCACGCAACGAGCCGGACGGGGAGGAACTGAACTATCCCTATCTGTTCGGCGAAATCGACCGCCTGGATTACGACGGTTTCATCGGCTGCGAATACATCCCGCGCGGCCGCACATTGGACGGTCTTGGCTGGTTCAAACCTTTTGCACGGAGCTAGACGATGGCTATTTTGCTCGGATCAATCGCTGACGACTATACCGGCGCTTCCGACCTCGCCAACACGCTGACGAAGAACGGTCTGCGCACGGTGCAGACGGTCGGCATCCCCGATCCGTCGCTCGCCCTGCCGGATGTCGACGCTGTGGTCGTTTCCCTGAAGATCCGCTCCGTCCCGGCCTCGGACGCCGTGGCGGCGGCGGCAAGCGCCGAGCGATGGCTGCGCCAGCGGGGCGCCGGCCATGTGCTTTACAAGATCTGCTCGACCTTCGATTCCACCGATGCCGGCAATATCGGTCCCGTCACCGAGGCCTTGAGCGCGGCGGCCGGCGGCGGCTCCGTGCTGGTGACACCCGCCTTTCCGGAAACGGGACGCACCGTCTATCTCGGCCATCTCTTCGTCGGCGGACAGCCGCTGAACGAAAGCCCGCTCAAGGATCACCCCCTCAATCCAATGCATGACGCCAATCTCGTGCGGGTTCTCACCCGACAATCGCGCAATGCCGTCGGACTGGTCGATCTCACAGCCATCGCGGCCGGGGCCGGCGCCGTCAAGGCGAAGCTCGATGCTCTGCGCGCGGCAGGCGTCACTGCTGTTATCGCCGATGCGATTTTCGAACGCGATCTTGAAACGCTCGGCGAGGTCGCGTTGAAAACGCCGGTGTCCACCGGCGCGTCCGGCCTCGGCCTCGGCCTTGCCCGCGCGCTCGTCCGCTCCGGTCGGATATCGTCCGGCGGTGCAACGACGGCGGACGCCATTCGCCCGGTGGGCGGGCTTTCGGCGATCGTTGCCGGCAGTTGCTCCAAGGCGACACTGCACCAGCTCGACATCGCCGAACGGTCGATGCCCGTCCTGCGGCTCGACCCGGAACGGCTGCTTGCCGGTCCCGATGAGATCGCCGCAGCGATCTCCTGGGCCGGAGACCGCATCTCCGCCGGCCCCATCGTGGTCGCCGCGAGTGCTGCGCCTGAAACCGTGTCCCGGCTGCAATCGCTATACGGGCGAGAGGCCTCCGGCCACGCGATCGAGACCGCGACGTCGATCATAGCAGCCGAACTGGTGGAGAGAGGCGTGCGGCGCCTGGTGGTCGCCGGCGGCGAAACCTCAGGCGCGGCGGTCGACAGGCTCGCCATTCCGGCATTTCTGATCGGCCCGGAGATTGCGCCTGGCGTGCCGGTGCTGCGCACGGTCGGCAATGCGCAGGGCGATATGCTTCTGGCGTTGAAATCGGGAAACTTCGGAGGCGAAGATTTCTTTACGGCAGCGCTGGCGATGATGCACTGACATGCCCATCGCATGTCCGTGATGTGTCGAGCGCCAGGACTCACCGTCAGGATCTGGATAGGACGCATATCGGTTGGTTCTAGCATAAGATGCGGCGGCCGATGATAGCAAAGCCATAAGATACTGCCTGAACCATGGCCTTCAGACGATCTGCCCGCCGGCGCTCCGGCAGACTGGCGGGCACGACATGAAGGACGCCCCCCATGCAAGCAAGTCAGATCGAAATCGTCCCGTTCGGCCCGGACCATCTGGAAGCCGCCGTCGCGCTCTCAAAACAGGCGGGCTGGCCGCATCGGACGGAAGACTGGCAGTTGGCGCTCGCCTTGAGCCAAGCGATGGTCGCGGTCGAGGACGGCAAGGTCGTCGGCACCGTACTCGTCACGCCTTACAGGGGAGATTGTGCGACCATCAACATGGTCATCGTCGACGAGACGATGCGCGGCCGCGGCCTCGGCCGCAGGCTGATGGACGCCGCATTGCTGACCGCGGGAGACCGGCCGCTGAGGCTGGTGGCGACGACGGCAGGTCTGCCGCTCTACCAAAAGCTTGGCTTCCGCGAGACGGGAACCGTGCTGCAGCACCAGGGTCTTGCCGGAGAAATGGCCGCGCCGGCGGAAACGGAAGCCGCTACCGACGCCGATCGCCCTGCCATCGCGGGACTCGACCGACTTGCCTTCGGCGCCGACCGCGAAGGGCTGCTCTCCTATCTCGCCGGGATCGGCGAATTCGCCGTCATTCGCCGCGACGGTCGCATTTCCGGGTTCGCTTGCCTGCGTCCTTTCGGCCGCGGCGAAGTGATCGGACCCGTGGTGGCCGCCGATCTCGGCGAGGCCAAGACACTCATCGAACATTTCATCGCCAGACGGCCCGGACGGTTCCTCAGAGTCGATACAACTGCCGAGACCGGGCTTTCCCCATGGCTCGCCGAACACGGGTTCGCCCATGTCGGCGGCGGAATCACGATGAGAAAGCCGTTGGCCAACGACGCCGCCGATCCGACCGCCACCACCTTTGCCCTCGCCAGCCAGGCACTCGGCTGATCCGGAGATCTCCATGTACAGCAATTCCCTCATCGAACTCGATCGCGCCCACCTCATCCATCCGGTCGCCTCCTACCGCGGCCATGAAAAGCTTGGCGTGCGCGTGCTGGCCTCGGCCAAGGGCGCGACGGTCACCGACGCATCGGGCAAGCAACTGATCGACGGCTTCGCCGGCCTCTGGTGCGTCAATGCGGGTTACGGCCACGAAAGTATCGTCGAGGCGGCGGCCCGGCAGATGCGGGAACTTCCCTATGCGACGGCCTATTTCGGCCTCGGCTCCGAGCCCGCGATCCGGCTTGCCGGCGAACTCGCCGACCGTGCGCCGGGCGATCTCAACCACGTCTATTTCACCCTCGGCGGCTCCGATGCGGTGGACAGCACGATCCGCTTCATACGCTACTACTGGAATGCCCGTGGAAAGCCTGAGCGCGATCAGTTCATCTCCGTCGAACAGGGCTATCATGGCTCCTCGACGGTCGGCGCGGGTTTGACGGCGCTGCCCGCCTTCCATGCCGGCTTCGGCGTTCCCTTCGACTGGCAGCATAAAATTCCGTCTCACTACGCCTATCGCAACCCGGCGGGCGATAATCCGCAAGCGATCATCGACGCCTCGCTTGCGGCGCTGAAAAGCAAGGTCGAGGCGATCGGGCCGGAACGCGTCGCCGCCTTCTACGTCGAGCCGATCCAGGGCTCAGGCGGCGTTCTGGTGCCGCCGAAAGGCTGGATGAAGGCCATGCGCGAATTCTGCCGCGCGCACGACATCCTATTCGTCGCGGACGAGGTGATCACCGGCTTTGGCCGCACCGGCCCGCTGTTTGCCTGCAGCGAGGATGAAGTCGTGCCCGATTTCATGACGACCGCCAAGGGCCTGACCTCCGGCTACGTCCCGATGGGCGCCGTCTTCATGGCCGATCACGTCTATGAAACGATTGCCGAGGGTGCGGGTGCTGCCGCCGTCGGCCATGGCTACACCTATTCGGCCCATCCCGTCAGCGCCGCGGTCGGCCTCGAAGTCCTGAGGCTCTACGAAAACGGCCTTCTCGAAAACGGCGTCAAGGCCGGAGCGCGGCTGATGCAGGGTCTGGAGTCGCTGAGGGATCATCCGCTGGTAGGCGATGTCCGTGGCCGCGGCATGCTCGCCGCCGTCGAGCTTGTGGTCGACAAGGTCAACAAGACGCCATTGCCGGCATCCGCCGAACCCGCCCGCCGTATCTTCGATCGCGCCTGGGAGAACGGTCTCGTCATCCGCGCCTTCGGCAATGGCGTGCTTGGCTATGCTCCGCCACTCTGCTGCACCGAAACGGAGATAGACGCGATCGTCGAACGCACCCGCATCACCCTGGACGAGACGCTGGAGGACCCGGATGTGCGTCGGGCGCTGCAGGCCTGAGAATACCGCGAAACGGTCAGATTCGGTATTTTGTGCCGCCTCATGGCGCCTATTCGGCGAATCCGGTGCGGTGCAGGTGACACACTGAAATCAACGAAAGGCCTGGATCCCGGCACATGCGGGCCTTCCATACAAGAGCGGGACAATGACCCCGCCGGCGGAACAGAATTTTCTTCTTCGAGAACCGCGCTCCCACCGGAGCCGAACACTGGGGAATTCACGTGAGCAAGAGCCTTCCGGAATTCAAATATATGACCTTCGATGTCGTCGGCACGCTCATCGACTTCGAGGGCGGCCTCAAGACCTGCCTCGCCGAGATCGCGACCGAGGCGGGGACTGAAATCGACGGCGAGCAGGCGCTTGGCCTCTACCGCGCAGCCCGCTACTCCAAGGATGCCGACCTCTTTCCCGACGACCTCGTGCGCGTCTACCTGGCGATCGCCCCGAAGCTCGGTCTGCCCGCCGATCAAAAATATGGCGAACGGCTGCGGGATTCGGCGAAGGGCTGGAAGGGTTTTGCAGACAGCGCCACAGCGCTCGCCAGCCTTGCGAAGGATTACCGCCTCGTTGCGATGACCAATGCCCGCCGCTGGGCATTCGATTTCTTCGAGAAGGAACTCGGCAATCCCTTTTATGCCGCCTTCACAGCGGATGATACGGGGACCGAGAAACCCGATCCCGCCTTCTTCGAGAAGGTATTCGACTACGTTGCCTCGGAAGGACATTCGAAGGACGACATCCTGCATGTCGCCCAGAGCCAGTACCACGATATCGGGATTTCCAGGAAACTCGGGCTGACCAATTGCTGGATCGAGCGGCGACATGCTGAGAAGGGTTACGGCGGCACGATCGAACCGGCCGAGTTCACCAAACCCGATTACCATTTCACCTCGATGGCCGGCCTTGCTGATGCCGCGGCTGCCGCGCGCGCCTGACTTTGAAAGCAGATCGGGCCCGCCCGTAACGGGCAGCCCGCCACACAAGAAAAGGGGAATGAGATGAACGACAAAATCACCAACTGGACCAGATCCGACGATGCCATGGTCGAAACCGCCATCCGTCGTGGCGCCACTCGTCGCGAGTTGCTGCATATGATGCTCGCGGGCGGCGTGGCCATATCAGCCGGCGGGCTCGTGCTTGGCCGCGCCGGCAAGGCGCTCGCCGCAACGCCTGTTTCCGGCGGCACGCTCAAGGCGGCCGGCTGGTCGTCCTCCACGGCCGATACGCTGGACCCCGCCAAGGCGTCGCTCTCTACCGACTATGTCCGGTGCTGCTCCTTCTATAACCGCCTCACCTTCCTCGACAAATCAGGCACGCCGCAGATGGAGCTCGCCGAAGCGATCGAGTCCAAGGATGCGAAGACCTGGACGGTCAAGCTGAAGAACGGCGTTACCTTCCATGACGGCAAGCCGCTGACCGCCGATGACGTGGTTTTCTCGCTGAAGCGCCATCTCGACCCATCCGTCGGCTCGAAGGTCGCCAAGATCGCCGCCCAGATGACCGGCTTCAAGGCGGTCGACAAGCAGACCGTCGAGATCACGCTCGCCAGCCCGAACGCCGACCTGCCGACCATCCTGTCGATGCATCACTTCATGATCGTTTCCGACGGCACGACCGATTTCACCAAGGCCAACGGCACCGGCGCTTTCGTCAAGGAAGTCTTCGAGCCGGGCGTTCGTTCGGTCGGGATCAAGAACAAGAACTACTGGAAATCCGGCCCGAACGTCGATTCCTTCGAATACTTCGCCATCAGCGACGACAATGCCCGCGTCAACGCGCTGCTTGCGGGCGACATCCATCTTGCGGCCGCGATAAATCCCCGCTCCATGCGCCTCGTCGAGGCCCAGGGCGACGGCTTCACCTTGTCGAAGACGACGTCCGGCAACTATACCAATCTCAACATGCGACTGGATATGGAGCCCGGCAATAAGCGGGACTTCATCGAGGGCATGAAGTATCTCGTCAACCGCGAACAGATCGTCAAATCGGCGCTGCGCGGTCTCGGTGAGGTCGGCAACGATCAACCCGTTTCGCCTGCGAACTTCTATCATGACGCAAACCTGAAAGCGCGGGCCTTCGATCCTGAGAAGGCGAAGTTCCACTTCGATAAGGCCGGCGTCCTCGGCCAATCCATTCCGATCATCGCTTCCGATGCGGCGAGCTCGTCGATCGACATGGCCATGATCATCCAGGCCGCCGGCGCCGAAATCGGCATGAAGCTCGATGTCCAGCGAGTGCCATCTGATGGTTACTGGGACAATTACTGGCTCAAGGCGCCGATCCACTTCGGCAATATCAACCCGCGGCCGACCCCTGATATCCTCTTCTCCCTGCTCTATACCTCGGACGCTCCGTGGAACGAAAGCCAGTACAAGTCGGAGAAGTTCGACAAGATGCTGATCGAGGCGCGCGGGTCTCTCGATCAAGAGAAGCGCAAAGCGATCTACAACGAGATGCAGGGCATGATCGCCCAAGAAGCCGGCACTATCATTCCGGCCTATATCTCGAACGTCGATGCCACGACGGCCAAGCTCAAGGGCCTGGAAGCCAACCCGCTCGGCGGCCAGATGGGATACGCCTTCGCGGAATATGTCTGGCTTGAAGCCTGATAAAGCAAAGGAGACCGGGGCTGCAGCCGCGCCCCGGCTCTTCCATCTGCATTGGTGGAACTCAACTCGAACGCACAAAGGGAAGACGCCCGTGAATAGCCAGGTCTTATCCCTTGTACTGAGCAGATTGTTCGTCGCCTTAATCACCCTGGTGATCGTCTCCTTCGCCGTCTTCTTCGCGACGACGCTGTTGCCCGGAGATACGGCGACGATCCTGCTCGGCCAAGCCGCCACGCCGGAAGCTGTCGAAGGCCTGCGCAAGGCCATGCATCTCGACGAACCAGCGCTCTTTCGTTTCCTGCGCTGGTTAGTCGGGCTGCTGCAGGGCGACCTCGGCACCTCCTATGCCAACGAAATGCCGATCGCCACTCTCATTGCCGGTCGCTTCGTCAACACGCTGAAACTTGCCGGCGTCACCGCGCTTTTCTCCGTGCCGATCGCGCTCACGCTCGGGATCACTGCGGCGATGCTGCGCGGCACCCTTTACGATCGGATTGTCACGGTGATCACGATTGGCGTCATCTCCGTGCCGGAGTTCATGGTCGCGACCTCCGCCGCGCTCATCTTCGCCGTCTACCTGAAATGGCTGCCGGCGCTCTCTTTCGCCAATGAGGTCCATAGTATGACCGACCTGTTGCGCGTCTATGCCATGCCGGTGATCACCCTCACCTTCGTTGTCTCGGCCCAGATGATCCGCATGACGCGCGCAGCTGTTATCGAGACGCTCAACACGCCCTATGTCGAGATGGCATTGCTCAAAGGCGCCTCCCGGCCGCGCATCGTCTTTCGCCATGCACTGCCCAATGCGCTTGGCCCGATCGTCAATGCCGTTGCGCTTTCGCTGTCCTATCTGCTCGGAGGCGTCATCATCGTCGAGACCATTTTCAACTATCCTGGTATCGCCAAGCTGATGCTGGATGCGGTCGCCACCCGCGACCTGCCGCTGATCCAGAGCTGCGCGATGATCTTCTGCCTTGGCTACCTGCTGCTGATCACCATCGCCGATATCATCGCCATCCTTTCCAACCCGAGGCTCCGATGACCATGACCCGTTCCGAAACCGCTTCCGGCCGGCTGTCCGGAACCCGGTTTGGCTATCGCTTCAACATCGTCGGCGCGATCGGCCTTACCATCATCCTCGCGTGGGCGCTCGTCGCGATCTTTGCGCCGTTGATAATCCCCTACCCCGTCGGCGAGATCGTCGATCTCGACTATTTCGGCCCGATGAGCCGGGAACTCTGGTTCGGCTCCGATTATCTCGGCCGCGACATGCTCTCGCGAATTCTGATGGGCGCGCGCTATACAGTCGGCATCTCGCTAGCGGCGGTGACGATCGCCTGCTTCAGCGGCGTCGTGCTCGGCATGATCGCAGCAGTCGCCGGCGGCTGGTTGGACACGATCCTCAGCCGCTTCCTCGACGCTCTCAACTCCATCCCGAGCAAGCTGTTCGGCCTGGTGGTTGTCGCTGCCGTCGGCTCCTCGGTCCCTGTTCTGATAATGACGCTGTCGGTCATCTACATCCCCGGCGCCTACCGCTTCGCCCGGGCGCTCGCCGTCAACATCAATGCGATGGATTTTATCACGGTCGCGCGCATCCGTGGCGAAAGCACTCTCTATCTCATTCGCTCGGAAATCCTGCCCAACATCGTCGGGCCGGTGCTTGCCGATCTCGGCATCCGCTTCGTCTTCATCGTTCTGCTGCTCTCCGGGCTTTCGTTCCTCGGCCTTGGCGTCCAGCCGCCCTATGCCGATTGGGGTGCGCTGGTGCGCGAGAATATCGGCGGCCTGCCGTTTGGTGCGCCGGCGGTGATGTTTCCCTCGCTTGCCATCGCCAGCCTGACGATCAGCGTCAACCTGCTGATAGACAATCTGCCGCAGAAAATTCGCGACCGGAGCACGTCATGAGCAACTTCATCGAAATCCGTGACCTGAAGGTCGAGGCCACCACCGATTCCGGTCGCCGCGTCGAGATCATCAAGGGTGTCAGCCTCGACGTTGCCGAGGGCGAGATCGTCGCGCTGATCGGGGAGAGCGGCTCGGGCAAGACAACGATCGCCCTGACCCTCATGGGCCATACCCGTGCGGGCTGTCGCATCTCCGGCGGCAGCGTTTCGGTCGGCGGCAAGGACATGGTCAGGCTCAGCGAGAAGCAGCGAGCCAAGGTGCGCGGCACCGAAGTCGCCTATGTCCCGCAATCGGCGGCTGCCGCTTTCAACCCCGCCACATCGATCATGGACCAGGTGATCGAAGTCACGCGTATTCATCAGCTGATGTCGCCGGACGATGCGCGTGCCAGGGCAGTCGAGCTCTTCCGGGCGCTGTCGCTCCCGGAACCCGAGACGATCGGCAGCCGTTATCCGCACCAGGTTTCCGGTGGCCAGCTGCAGCGTCTGGCCGCCGCCATGGCGCTGATCGGCGACCCGACCCTCGTCATCTTCGACGAGCCGACGACGGCGCTCGACGTGACGACACAGATCGAAGTGCTGCGTGCTTTCAAGTCGGTGATGAAGAAGGGCGGCATATCAGGCGTTTATGTCTCGCACGACCTTGCCGTCGTCGCGCAGATCGCCGACCGCATCGTGGTCTTGAAAGGCGGAGAGACCCAGGAAACCGGCACCACCGAAGAGATCCTTAACAACGCGAAGCACCCCTATACCAGGGAGCTGCTCGCAGCCTTCGAACCGAAACCGCGCGGCGCAGCTGGCCCCGCCGAACCCGCGACGGCTCCACTGCTGAGGATCGAAGATCTCGTAGCCGGCTATGGACAGCGTCAGGCTGACGGCCTGCCGCTCGTGCGCGCGGTCGAGCACGTGAGCCTGAAGGTGGAAAAAGGCCGTAATCTCGGCATCATCGGAGAATCCGGTTGCGGCAAGTCGACGCTCGCCCGCACCATCGCCGGCATCCTGCCGGCCGCGGTCGGCAAGATCGTCTTCGACGGCACGGAACTGCGTCGCAGCGCTCGCGAGCGCTCGCGCGACCAGTTGCGCGAGATGCAGATCGTTTTCCAATATGCCGATACCGCACTCAACCCGGCGAAATCGGTTGAGGAGATCCTCGACAGGCCCTTGGTCTTTTACCACGGCATGGATCGAAAGATGCGGAACGCCCGGATCGATCAACTGCTCGACATGGTGCGCCTGCCTCGCAATCTGCGTCATCACCGGCCGGGAGAGCTCTCGGGCGGACAGAAACAGCGCGTCAACTTCGCCCGGGCGCTCGCCGCCGATCCGAAGCTGATCCTCTGCGACGAGATCACCTCGGCGCTCGACACGGTGGTCGCCGCAGCGGTCATCGACCTGCTCAAGGAATTGCAGCGCGAACTCGGCCTCTCCTATATCTTCATCAGCCACGACCTCTCGGTGGTGGAGGCGATCTGCGACGAGATCGTCGTGATGTATGGAGGCCGTAAGGTCGAGGAAATCACATCCTCGACAGTGAAGACGCCGCAACATCCCTATTCGCAGCTGCTCTTCTCGTCGGTGCCGACGCTCGATCCGGCCTGGCTCGATGGGCTCCAGCAGGATCCGGAACTGGTGCGGGCCTATTGCCGGCACTGACCGCCGATTCAAGGTGTTACCGCGCTCCCCTCCTCCAAACCACAAGCAAGACGCTTGCCAGACCCGGCGCGCACCCGGGCAGGTCATGTTGAAAAGCCTGGGCTCCACGGCACAAGATCTGCAAGTGGCAGCGAATATGGCTTCGGAAAGAAAGCCCGAAATTCTGTCGCAAGTCCTTCCAACCAGTATGAAGCTTTAATTATAGGGAGAACAACCTGCGACAGAGGGAATCGGCATCTGCGCAGGACCGATTAGATCGGAGAGATGCAACGGGGTGAGGTCGGTCTGGAACCCTGAGAGATTGCGTTGGGACGCTCGGCCAAGGGGAGTTTGCGGATCAGGAGCGGGGCCCGGCCGCGGTCCTTCTCGCCGGCTAAAGCGGAAACAAGGTGGTCAAAGGCATGTGGGCTTTGACGATCGGCGATTTCAGGACGACGAAGCTGAAATACTTGTCGATACCGACGTCCAGGTCGGTAAGCCGCTCCATGATCGTCTGATATTCGTCGATGCCGGCGGTGACGAATTTCAGCAGATAATCGTAGCCGCCCGAAACCAGATGACATTCGATCACCTGATCGACCTTCTCGATCGCCGCCAGGAAGCGGGCGAAGTCGATTTGCCGGTGGTTCTTCAGGGTGATCTCGGTAAACACCGTCAGCGTCTGCCCGAGTTTGCTGACGTTGATCTGGGCCGAATAGCCTTCGATATAGCCTTCCGACTGCAGCTTCTTCACCCGCATCAAGCAGGGGCTAGGCGACAGATTGACCAGTTCGGCGAGCTCCACATTGGTGACGCGGCCATTCTTCTGCAGTTCGTAGAGAATTTTTACGTCGATCCGGTCGAGTTTCATCTCACACGGCCCTCACTTGCTCGAGATCGCCAATGACGCAGCAGATTATGCTGCCGTATTCCCGACATCGACCTTAACACATAAGTCAGACGTGTCGACCGCGTTGCGGGACAGGCCGAAGCACAAACCGCTGCTGGCATCCTGCCAAGACGGAATCTTCTGCTGTCACCAACCGATCTCCAGCAAAGCCGTAGCTTTGGATCCGCTAGACTACGCCTGAAACGGAGACTGTCCCATGCCCGCACCGCTCAATCGCGTCGCCACCACGCCGGAACTTCCTTCCACCGCCGATGTGGTGGTAATCGGCGGCGGCATCGTCGGCGTTTTTGCGGCCTATTATCTCACCCGGCGCGGATTGAAGGTCGCCCTCGTCGAGAAGGGCCTCATCGGCGCCGAACAATCGAGCCGCAACTGGGGCTGGTGCCGCCAGCAGAACCGCGACGCCCGCGAACTGCCGATGTCGACGAAGAGCCTCGATTTGTGGGAGCGCTTCGCCACTGAGACCGGTGAGGATACGGGCTTCCGTCGCTGCGGTCTCTTCTATCTCAGCAATAGCGACGATGAACTGTCCGGCTGGGCACGCTGGCGCGATTTCGCCCGCTCGGTCGGCGTCACGACGCACATGCTGAGCAGCGCCGAAGCGACCGAACGCGGGCGTGCCACCGGCGCCTCATGGAAGGGCGGGGTGTTTTCACCGACCGACGGCATCGCCGATCCGGCGAGTGCTGCGCCGGCCGTTGCACGTGCGATTCTGAAACTCGGCGGCACGGTGCATCAGTCCTGTGCGGCCCGCGGCATCGACATCGAAGGCGGCAGGCTCTCGGGCGTCGTCACGGAACATGGCACGATCCGCACGAAAATCGCGATCCTTGCCGGCGGCGCCTGGGCCTCCTCCTTCTGCCGCCAGCTCGGCATTCGGTTTCCGCAAGCCTCGGTGCGCTCCTCGATCCTCTCCGTGTCCCCAGGAGCAAGCGGCCTGCCGGACGCGCTGCACACATCTGCGGTCTCCGTTACGCGTCGCGGCGATGGCGGCTACACATTGGCGATCAGTGGTGGCGGGCGTGTCGACTTGACGCCGCAGCAATTCCGTTACGCGCCTCAATTTCTGCCAATGTTCGTCCGGCGTTGGAGAAGCCTCGCGCTAGGCGGATTGGAGGGATTCAGGTCTGGGCACGAAACCCTGGCGCGATGGCGATTGGACGCACCCACTCCGATGGAACGAATGCGCATCCTCGATCCGAAGGTCGACCAAAGAACAATTCGGCTTACCCATTCGCGCGCGCTTGAACTCCTGCCTGCCCTGAGGAACACAAATGTCAGTGCCGTCTGGGCCGGTTATGTGGATAGCACCCCCGATGGGGTGCCGGGAATCGGTGAGATCACCACCGTTCCAGGCTTCATTCTCGCCGCCGGTTTCAGCGGCCACGGCTTCGGAATCGGTCCCGGCGCCGGTCATCTGATCGCCGATATCGCCACCGGTGACACGCCGATCGTCGATCCCCGGCCTTATCACCCGGAGCGGTTCCAGAGATCGGCCTGGGGCAAAGTCGCCGACTTCTGAAGGTGGAATGGCTCGCAGGCATTCGACCATGGCGTGCCGCAAGCCGGTGTCCTCAAGGTAAGACACGCCGCCCTAGCGGACGAGAATGCGAAATTTCCTGCAAGTAAAGGCCATCGGATAGAGGAACGATTTTGTGAACGTTTTAGCGTCGCGCGTCTTTTTGCATGCGTGAAAGGCCCTGTAATGCTTTGAATTGCTGCTTGAATTTTGGCGCGGCACGCAGCGTGACGACATGGTGTTGCATCGTTTTGGCGATCACCGACATTCGGTATTAAGTTCTGCGTGAGGATGCAGGATAGGCGGATTACGCCGGCTCGGTCAGCCTAGTATCGAGGGGTCGATGAACTGCCCGAAAAGGAATAGCTTTCATGAACCTCTTTGCTCCAGATCTGAAGGCCGAAACCGAGGGCGAGGAATTGTGGGAGCGCGTCCGCGCCCAATACCCTGCCCAGGAACCGCTCCTGAATTTGAACAATGCTGCCGTCAGTCCGCCAACGATAGCGGTACAGGAGGCCACGATTGACGCCTATCGCTTCATCAGCCGCAATCCCGACTATAACATGTGGAGCAACCTCGATGCTGCGCTGCCCGGTATCAAGCGTGATTTGGCCGAGTTGATCGATTGCACGCCAGACGAGATTGCGCTCAACCGGAATTCCTCGGAAGGACTTTCAGCGGCGATTTTTGGAATACCGCTGACCAAAGGCGACCAGGTGTTGATCTCGAACTGGGACTATCCGAGCGTCCGTGCCGGATGGCTGCAACGGCATCACCGCGAAGGAATCGAGGTCGTGAACTGCGCCTTCGATATCATGGACAGCGACGAGGATATCATTGATGCCTATGTGGAAGCGATGACGCCCCGGACTTGCGTCCTGCAACTGACGCATATGTATCACTGGAATGGACGCGTTCTTCCCATCGAGCGACTCTGCCGGATCGCGCGGGAGCGCAACATCATCACGATAGTCGATGGCGCCCAGACGTTCGCTCAAATGCCGGTCAGTTTTCGGCAACTCGATTGCGATTTCTTTGTCACGAGCCTTCACAAATGGCTCGGCGCACCCGTTGGCAACGGAATGCTGATCGTCAACCGAAGCCAGATCGACCGAACTTGGCCTCTGCTGGCGCCCTTCGACCAACCCGCAAAGACCATAGACAAATTCGATCACTGGAATTTGGGTACCTATAATTCCGCAATTCAGGCCGGAATTAAACCGGCGATCCAATTCCATCGGGAAATCGGAGCAGACAGGATGCACGTCCGACTGCGCGAACTCACCCGACACTGGGTCGGCCAAGCTCGCGACATTCCCGGCTTCAGGCTCCACACGCGGACCGACACTGAGAGCCTAGGTGCCATATGCCTGTTTTCAATCGACAACACCGACATGAAAAAGCTGGAGAACACTCTTCGAGAGAAATATCGAATCCACACGAAATATCGCCAAGTCGAGCATGTCGAAGGTCTGCGGGTTTCGCCGCATATCTATATGCTGAAGAGTGACCTCGACATGTTCGTCAGCGCGCTCAGAAATGCGTTGGCTTGAACCGGAAGCCCGTTCCTGAAGATAGAGGCGCCGGCATCGACACCTCTCAGCCAGCAAAGATAACGTCCTCAGGAGACCAGGGACATCCGGGGAGCGGCGAGATCGCCATCTTGCCCGAAAATGCGGCTCGGCCAGCCCCACTCGAACCTCGAACTGCGGCAGAAATGATCACTGTCGGGATCGCTGCATAGACCCATCATCTCGCGTTGGCGTGAACCAGCCACTGAGCGCTTCCTCCAATCCGTCCGTATTGTTCTCTTCGCCGATCCAAGCAATGCAAGCGTCGGGACGGATCAGCATCGAGGGGGCCCGATCGACGGCGACGCAACGTATCCTCTGCTTGCTGGCTGCAACGAGCCTGGACGCCGTCCGCTCAGGCGAGGCGTCGAGAAGAACGGCCATGCCATCCTGCATCAGATCATAGAGCGAGACGGCGGCATCGCCGTCGCTAATCGACCTGTCGCCGATCAGCCGCCCGACCTCGTCCAGCTCCGAGCCGAGATCGTAGCGGGTGGAAAGGCCGCTCATCATCTCGCCGATGAACCGGTTGACGTTGTCGAATTGCATGAGGTTCGCCACGATGTCCCGCATCGCACCCGCCTGTGGATCGGGCCGCAGGATGGCGACCTGGGCACGGGTGTTGGCCAGAACCGCTTCGGCGACGGGTCGCCGCTCGGCCGTGTAGGTATCGAGCAGGCTTTCCGGCATGTCGCCGCGAATGACCGCCGCGAGCTTCCAGCCGAGATTTGCAGCATCCACCAGCCCGAGGCTCAAGCCCTGACCACCAAACGGCGAATGGACATGCGCCGCATCGCCGGCAAGCAGCACCCTGCCGCGGCGGTAGCTATCGGCGAGCCGGGTGTTGTCAGTCCATCGGCTGCCGCTTTCGAGCGCTTTCACGCGGACATCCGTGCCGCTGATGCGGCGCAGTACGGCTTCGATCTCCTCAGCTGTGACCGGCGCTTGCCGATCTTCAGGCGGACCGCTGAAGTCGAGCATGAACAGTCGACCGGGGAAGGGCCAGTAGGAAAATACGCCACCCGATGTGCGATTCCAGCCAATCGGCAGCAGGCGTTCGGGATGATCGATCTCGGCGACGGCCTGGTAGAACGTCAGGCTTGGGGCTGTGCCGGGGAACTCAAAGCCGGCCATCTTGCGGATGAGGCTACGCCCGCCGTCGCATCCAACGAGGTAGGAGCAGCCGATTTGGCCTGCGCCTGTCGGAGCTCTCAACTCCACGTCAATGCCGTCCGCCTGCTGCACGAAGCCGGTAACGTCAAAGGCGCGGCGCACCTCGATGCCAAGAGCGCGGGCGCGATCGGCCAGCATGGCTTCGAGGCCAGGTTGATCCACTGCGTGAGCACGCCGTTCCGGCTCTTTCTGCGCGTCCTTTCGGATAAGAGGCAGGCCAGCGAAATGACCGCTGAATTTGGACGACCGGCCACGCAGCTCCGCCCCGGCCTGCTCGGCGAACTGCTTCATCGCCGCGAAGCTCTGCGCTTCCGCGGCGGCGATGGCCGCAGCCATCCCACGACGCTGGAGTGCCTCGCTTCCAAGCGGCCCGAGCGACATTGCCTTCATGGCCATACTGGCCGACGCCAGACGCTCCAGCACGAGGACGCGCACGCCTGACAAAGTCAGCTCGATGGCGGTCAGGAGTCCGACCGGTCCTGCGCCCACAACAACAACATCAACTTGTTTTTCCATCTCACATTCCATATACTGGATATCAATATGTACTCAGTACATAAATAAATGCGCAATCAGAGACAACATGTCAATGCCATCGGACTCAATGCCACCGGACCGGCGATCCCGTAAGCGCCTCGCCACGCGACAAGGCATCTCCAACGTCGCCACGCGCCTCTTCCTGGAGCGGGGCTTCGATCATGTGACGGTCGATGAGATCGCGGCAGCCGCCGATGTCGGACGGATGACGGTGTTCAATCACTTTCCCCGCAAGGAGGACATGTTCTTCGATCGCGACGAGGAGGGTCGAGAGATGCTGCGCGAAGCTCTGCGGCAGCGCCATCCCAGCGTCTCTCCGATCGAGACGCTACGTCTGCTCGCTCATCAGCTGGTTGCGGAGGAGAGCCCTTACCTCAGATTTACTGCTAGGAGCCAATGCTTTATCGAGACGATCGAGGCCAGCGACACCCTCAAGGCTCGGGCGAGGGCAATTCGTGACGAGATCGCCCACGTCGTTTTGGTGGCGCTATCCGAATGCGCCGGGCGAAAACCTGATGATCCTGACGCCCATCTGGCGGCCGGTATTCTCCTGGCGACGTGGACCGTGGGCTTTATCCAGGCTCACCGGACCTTTCGGCAGAGGCAAGATACAGAGGAAGCAAAGGCCGTCTTTCTCGCCGCTGTCGATAAGGGAACCACCGGCCTGAACGCTGCTCTGGCAGGTACACCTTATGCCTGAGCAATCACCCTCTGGTGGGGCCGGAATGCCCGTCTCCGCAATGTTGAGGTCTTCCGGGCGGATGCCGCAAGTGCGCGCCGCGCTTTGGCTCAATTGCGGCGGAAACGGCAGCGAAACACCGCCGTCGATACGGAAGCCGCCGTCGCTGATGCCACCTTCGAAGAGGTTAGGCTAACTTCAGTTCTCCAGGCGGTTTGTTTTGCGCCACTCTTCGTACTCTCCGCGGGCATCGTCATGCAACGGATAGTAGCGCTGCAACGACCCGCCCTCCATAAGCTTCACTCGCGAGAACTCCTCCCAATCGTGATGCTTTTGCGACTCTTCGATTACCTTCGAGGCCATTGCGACTGGAAGCACCACCACCCCGTCGTCGTCGGCGACGATGATGTCGCCGGGGATTACCGTGACACCGCCGCAGGCAATCGGAACGTTGACGGCATTGGGATAGATACTGGTCTGCACATGGTAGTTGGGAGTCCAGCCACGCAGCCATAGGGGGAGATCGAGCTTCTCGACATTGGGCCGATCGCGCATGCACCCGTCGATTACGATGCCAGCGCCGCCTCTGCCTTTGAAATACGTCGACATCATATCGCCAAAGACGCCCGAGCTCATGTCGCCGCGCGCGTCGACCACGACCACATCGCCCTCCTGCGCGTGATAGAGCACGTGCCTGTGCAACTGCGTCTCCGGATCGGCATATTCTCCCTCGGTGAAGAGGTCCGGCCGCTGCGGCATGAACTGGAGCGTCAGCGCCGGCCCGACAATCGACTTCCCGCGGTTCTGCGGCACGGGACCGACCATGTGCGGATTGCGGAAGCCCATGTGGCCAAGCGTGCCGGCAACCGTCGCGGCGCCGATTTCCTTCAGTGCGTCGATCAGCTCTTTGGGCGGTCGCGTAATGTCGGGAGTATGGGTCATTTTAGACTCCGGTGGATGAAACTACCAGTTCGTAACAGAACCGTCGCGGCGCTTCAGGTGAGGCGCTTCCCAGAAACGAAAGCTCTCGGCCTTGACCGCCTCTTCGTTGACCTCGACGCCGAGCCCCGGCAGATCGCTGACCGGATAGTCGGGGCCGTCGAGCCGTGGTTGCACGGGGAAGAAATCGGAATTGTCGAAGCCCAGCTTTGCTTCGGGCGCCCTGGTCTCGAGCCAAGCGAAATTCGGCACCGCGGCGGCGAGATGGATGGTCGCGGCCGTGCAGATTGGGCCAAGGGGATTGTGCGGCATCAGGTCCACATAGTGCGCTTCGCTCCAGCCAGCTACCTTCATCGCTTCAGTGAGCCCGCCAACATTGCAAACATCGAGCCGGTTGAACTGATGGATGCCGCGCTCGATGTAGGGCAGGAACTGCCACTTGCTGGCAAATTCCTCGCCGATGGCAAACGGGATGTCGGTCATCGTGCGCAGGGATTCATAGGCCTCCGGTGTCTCGTCTCGTATCGGCTCCTCGAGGAAATCAAGCACGCCACGGCCGAGCTTGTTGCAGAAGCTCGCCGCCTCTGCCACCGAAAGCCGATGATGATAGTCGATGCCGAGGACGACGTCGTCGCCCAGCGCCTCGCGCGCCTTGTTCAGCATGCTTGCTGTAGCGCCGATCGATTCGCGCGGCTCAAAGATGTCCTTGCTGTTTTGCCCGATGGGAAAGAAGCGGATCGTCTGCCACCCCTGTGCGCGTAGTTCGCGGGCTCGATCGATGGCAACATCGCCCTCGGCCTCGTCACCGGTCGAGGCGAAGGTAGGAATGCGGTCGCGCTGCTTGCCGCCCAACAGATCGTAGGCCGGCACGCCCAGCGCCTTGCCCTTGATGTCATGAAGCGCAATGTCGATGGCGGAAATTGCCGCCTGCAGAACGCGCCCGCCTTCGAAGTATTGGCTGCGATAAACTTCTTGCCAGATCCGACCAATCTGCATCGGGTCGCGGCCGATGAGAAACTCGCGATAGTGCTCGATCGCGCCGACCACGGCCTTCTCGCGACCGCTCAGGCCGCTCTCGCCCCATCCGAAGATGCCGTTGTCGGTCTCAACCTTTACGAGCATCTGGTTGCGCGTTCCTACCCATACTGGATAGGGCTTGATAGCGGTGATTTTAAGCTTCGTAGTCATCCACACCCTCGTTCCAGACGCATCGGCTCTGTCTCAGTTGGCCTTGAGGGCCATTTCTGTTTCGCCGTCGAACAGATGCATCCGCTCCTGGTCGAACTCGAGCCAAATCGGCTCGTCGGGCGCGACGGCAATGGTCGGCGGCACGCTGACGTTGACGATGGCGCCAGACAGGAACGCCTGTACGAAGGTGACGTCTCCGGTCGGCTCCACCGTGTAGGCCTTGGCAGGAATGCTTCCTGGCACCGCACTCTTGTGCAGCTTGATCGTCGAGTGACGTGCGCCGAGCACGACTTTCTTGGTGGTTGCCCTCGCGACCTTCTGGGCGTTGTGTGGCGAGAGCTCGAGGCGCCAGCCCTCCGCGCTGGTCAACACTGTATTGCCGCTTGCCGTTGATGCCTCCAGCGGAACAAGGCTCATCGCCGGGCTGCCGACGAAGCTGGCGACGAACATGTTCACCGGATGGGCAAAGACCTGCGCCGGTGAATCGTATTGCTGCAGGTAGCCGCCGTTCATCACCGCCATCCTGTCGGCCATGGTCACGGCTTCGAGTTGGTCGTGCGTCACATAGATGATCGTTGCCTTGAGGTCCTGGTGGAAGCGCTTGATCTCCGACCGCATCTGCACGCGCAGCTTCGCGTCGAGGTTGGAGAGTGGTTCATCCATCAGGAATACCGCCGGATCTCGAACGAGGGCGCGGCCGAGCGCCACGCGCTGCTGTTGCCCGCCCGAAAGTTCGCGCGGCTTGCGCTCGAGCAGTTGCGTCATGTCGAGCACTCGCGCTGCTTCCTTGACCTTCCTGTCGATCTCGTCCCTTGGCAGTTTGCGCATCTGCAGCGGGAACGCCAGATTTTTATAGACCGATTTTTGCGGATAGAGCGCGTAATTCTGGAACACCATTGCGATGTCCCGGTCCTTGGGGTCGAGGTCGTTGACCACCCGGTCCCCGATGACGATGTCGCCCGATGTGATGGGGATTAGCCCCGCTACAAGGTTGAGCGTGGTTGTTTTGCCGCAGCCTGAAGGGCCGACGAGCGCAACGAATTCGCCGTCATTGACCATCAGCGAAACATCGTTGACAGCTTTGAAGCTGCCATAGGTCTTGACAAGATCTTTGAGGACCACGTGGGCCACCGGCAACTCCCTAGTGCTTAACGGCGCCCTCTGTCAGGGCGCGTACGAAGTATCGTTGCAGGACGAGGAACAGGACCACGACGGGCACGCTCATCATGAAGCTGGCCGCCATCAGGCCCGGAAAGTCCGTCGTATTTTCCGAGAAGAAGCGCTGGATACCGACCGGCAGTGTCAACTGGTCGTTCTTGGAGAGGAACGTGTAGGCGTAGATGTACTCGTTCCACGCGCCGATGAAGGAATAGATCGCCGTGGCGATGATTCCTGGCGCCGAGAGCGGCATCACGATCAGGAGAAAGGCCTGGAACCGCGTCGCTCCGTCGATGCGCGCCGCCTGCTCGAGCTGCACCGGGATGTTGTCGTAGAAGCCCTTGAGGAGCCAGATTGCCAGCGGCAGGCCGAATGTGAGGTAGGTGAGAATGAGCGATCCATGCGTGTTCACCAGCCCGATCGCGCGCATCAGGATGAAGAGCGGCACGAGAAAGATCACAGCCGGGAACATATTGCGAAGCAAGACGGCGAAGAACAGAAAGTTCCGGCCCGGGAAGGTGAAGCGCGAAAACGCGTAGGCCGCCGGAACCGCCACGATCACCGAAAGGATGGTCGTGGCAGTGGAGACGAAAAGGCTGTTCCAGAAGAAACGAAGGAAGTCCTGGCCGACGCTGTTTTGCGGATCGAGCAGCTTCTGGTAGCTGTCAAGGGTGGGTTGGTCAGGCCACCATTGCGGCGGGAATTGCATGGCCGCGAAGCCGGACTTGATCGAGGTGATCAGCATCCAGATCATCGGCAACGCAGTGTAAAGCAGCATGAACGCGAGGAAGATGCGTCCGCCCCACCGCCATCCGTCGATGCGCATACGGCGACGGGCCTGGCCTCGAGGAGCAGTCTCGGCAATCGTGCTCATGCGGTCCCATCCTTCCGCTCGTTGCCGCTTAGAGCACGGACGTAGAAGTAGCCGAGCGACATCAGGATCAGGAACAGCAGCACCGAATAGGCCGATGCCACCCCCCAGCGCTGGCGGCCGAAGGCGAGCTCATAGATGTGAGTGATCCAGATATGCGATGCGTTCGACGGCCCGCCGCCGGTCATGATCCAGGGGATGATGAATGAATTGAAGTTGGCCACTGCCAGCAGAAGGATCGTCACCGTCGAGACGTTTCTCAAATGCGGGAAGGTGACGTGCCAAAACCGCTGCCATGCATTGGCTCCGTCGACTCTTGCGGCGCGCAGCAACTGATCGGGAACCGTCTGCAGGCCAGCCATCATCATGATCATGGCAAACGGAAACTCCCGCCAGATATTGACGACGATCAGGGAGGGCAGCACTGTGCTGACGCTGTCGATGAAATTCGGCGGCCTGTCGGCCAATCCGAGGCCGACCAGCACCGCGCCGATAATCCCAAAGTCTGAATGGTAGATCCACTTCCAGATATAGGACGCGGCGACCGCGCTGATGACCCAGGGAATGATCAGGATGGCCCGAAGGATGCCGCGGCCGACAAAGTCGCGATGAAGCGCCAGGGCGCAGGCAAACCCCAGGACAAATGAGATGAAAGTGGATCCCAATGTCCAGATCAGAGTGTTCGAGGTGACCTTCCAGAACACCGGACTTGTGAGGATGGCGGTGTAGTTGCCGAGGCCGATGAAAATCTTGTCCCGGAGCTGCAGGCCAGGCGGCGTGTTGAAGAACGACAGCTCGATCGTGTAGTAAATCGGATAGGCTATGACGATGAGCATCACGGCGATCGCAGGGAGCACGTACGCGTAGTCGGCGCGATGCTCCCAAATCTTTCGCAGCACACCGGACCTATCGGGTTGCAGTCTCCGGCGAGCCTCTACCTTGCCGATCAAGATCGTCACCGTGGCGTGCCCTTATTCTTCGGAACAACCGGCCGCACTCTTGGCGCAGCCGGTCAGATCGTGGTCAGGCTTGGTCTAGAGTCCGCCGTCCATCAGGTCTTTTACCTTCTTGGCCGCGTCGTCCGCTGCTTGGTCGACGGTCATGGCTCCGGTCAGGGCATTCTGCAGCATGTCCGGGACGATGATATTCATGATCTCGGGGGACTGCGGCAGCGCCGGGAACGGGATGCCGTATGGCAGCATCGAGGTCGTGACATCAAGGAACTTGATGTTCTCCAGACGCTCCTTCATCCATTTGGTCTTGAAGCCGTTAAGGTTTCCCGGGTTCGAGCCGGCATAGGCCATCTTCAGCGACCATTCAGGGCTCGTCCACATGCAGATGATAGCCTTTGCGGCCGGCTCGTCTACCTTGCCGCCCTCGACATATTCGGGCTTCAGGATGTGAATGTTCGAGCCGCCAAACACGACGGCACGCTTGCCGTCGGGGCCAGTCGGAATCAGGCCGTAACGCATGTTGTCGATGACGGTCTGCGCCTTGTCCTTGTCGGTAGCCGTCGCCTTTTTCTGCAGGTCGAGCATAACGTTGTAGTCGGACGGGTGCGAGATCATCATGCCGAGCTGGCCGCCGAGGAAGAGGGGCTGGTTGTCGGCCTGCTGGTTGGTGAGCGCCGAAACCGGAACCGACTTGTCGCGAACATACATATCGTACGAGGCTTGCAGCGCCGCCTTGCTCTGCGGGCTATTGAGCTCGACCTGCTTATAGGTCGGGTTGGCGGTAGCTTCGTCGAAGACGCCTCCGCCATAGGCCCACAGCTGCGGCATGAAGCGATACGGCGTATTGCCGGCATTCTTGCGAGCCACGAGGCCGTAACCGGCAATGCCGAGCTTGTCGTGGATCTGCTTGGAATACTTGACGACGTCGTCCCAGGTTGCCGGAGCCTTGTCCGGATCGAGGCCTGCACGCTTGAAGATGTCGGCGTTCCAGATGAACGCCATCGTCTCGTTGTTGGTTGGAATGCCGTAGGTCACATCCTCCCAGGTCACGGCCTTCATTGCGCCGGGCCAGAAGTCCTCGGTCGAATACCCAACATCCTCGGGTTTGAGCGGCTGCAGATAGCCCTTTGAGGCGAACTCGGTGCCACCCAGGATTTGCAGGCGGACCGCCATGGGCGCTGCATTACCCAAGAGCGCGGTCCGGAACTTGTCCAGAAGGTCGTTATAGGTGAGGGCTTGTTCCTCAAGCTGGATGTTTGGATAGGTTTTGCGGAAAGTCTCGAAGAACTCCTTGTAATACTGGCGCAGGAGGTCGGGGTCGCCCTCGAACACGCCCTGATACCAGAAAGTCAGTCGCCCCTTGTAGTCGAGCGGCGTGACCTTGGCGCAATCGCCCGCCGTGTCAAAATCCTGCGTGCCGGCAATGGAGCGGACATATTCCGGCGACCACTTGCTCAAGTCGACCGGCGCACCCAGCGCCGACGCGGACATCAGCGATACCATCAAAGCAGTGGAGACAGTGCCGCGCAGGACGGCACCGCCGAGTGAAATCCTCGTCATAAGGTATCCTCCAGGTTCTCCCATGCCGCTCTGCATCGAGGCGAGCGGTCTTTGCTCATCGGCCGCGGGACGCTTTCAGCCAATGTATCCCTTCGATATTTTTATACATTTTCAGATCACGAATTGCCTGTCAACTAGACAAATCGTACATTGTTTATAGCAATCTCGCGTGATAACGAGATCAATGTGTGTATTGATTGGGGACAGCCTTGGCCGAAACAAGCGATTTTAAAGCAAAGCCCCCCGAAGGGATCGACGCTCTCGGGGCCTCCAGCGAGGGCGCCTCGCTTTATCAGCTGATCAGGGAAGACATCATCGAAGGGCGGCTGGCTGCCAACGAGCGGCTTGTGGTCACCGATCTCGCCCGGCGCCACGGCACCTCAACCAACCCGGTGCGCGAGGCTCTGCAACTGTTGCGCGGCGAAGGCTTTGTCACCCTCGTTCCCAACCGCGGAGCGCGCGTGCGGCCCATAGATCAGGATTTTGTACGGGACATCTACGAGATCGGAGTCTTGATCGAGCCGGCACTGACGCGATGGTTCGTGAATATGGCCACCGTCGAGGACATTGCTGAACTCGAACGCATCCAAGGCCTGATTGAAGAAAACGACTTCGCCGACACGTTGAGGCACAGCGAGCTGGACACCGCCTTTCACACCGTAATGTACCAAAAGCACTACAACCGCCATGCCGCCGAGCTTTGGTGGAAGCATCGCGAAGTGCTTCGAGCCGTGAGCCGGCGTTTCAACTTTACGCTCGCTCGGCGTGCCGCGATCCTTAGCGAGCATCGTGAGCTCATAGCGCATGTAAAGGCGGGAAATGCGAACGAGGCAGCCGAACTCATTGCACGCCATGTCGAAGGTTCCGGCCGGCACATCCTCGAACACATGCGCGCGCGTAACGCCGCTCGGGCAGGATAGAATAGATAGCCTGGAATATCGTTATCCCGACCACGTCAGTAAAGGCAGTTGAGATGAAAATCACCAGCGTTCGGCCGTGGCTAATCAGATCCGATGCTTCCTATTGGGGAGAGTTTCTGTTCGTCGAAGTGACGACCGACGAGGGGGTGAGCGGCTGGGGAGAGATCACCACCACGACAAGGCTCGCCAATCGCGCACTCTGCACGATCCTGCGGCAGATCGGTGCCGCTGTAACAGGCGAGGACCCGGCGCGTATTGAATATCTGTGGCACAAGATATTCCGCAGCTTCACCTATATGGGCAGCCGCGGCGCCGCAGTCGAATGCGTAAGCGCCATCGACATAGCCCTTTGGGACATCCGAGGCAAAGTTCTTGGTAAGCCGATTTACGAGCTGTTGGGCGGACCGGTACGCGATGAAATCGCGCTCTACACCCATCCCAACCAGGCCAAATTTACCAGCAAGGAGGCCGTGGTCCGCGAAATTAGAGACATCGTCGAGTCCGGCCACACTGCGCTCAAATTCGATCCTTTCCCCCACCAGGGCCGCACCGCCGATGGACAGTCCCGCGAACAGCGGGACGGCTACCTCGATGGCAGCATGACCCGCAAGGATGAGCGCGAAGCCGCCGAACTCACGGCTCTGATCCGCGAAACGGCGGGCTCTGATGTCGACATCCTCATCGATGCGCATGGCCGCTTCGACGTTCCCACCGCCATTCGCCTCTGCCGGAGCCTCGAGGAAGCTGGTCAGATCGACTGGTTCGAGGAGCCCTGTCCACCGGAGAGCCTCAATGCCCTCAAGCAGGTCCGTGAGAAGGTCAGCGCCGCTATCTCGTGGGGCGAGCGCGGCCACACGAAGTGGGATTTCGTGCCGGTGCTCGAAAACAAGCTTGCCGACTACATCATGCCTGATGTCACCTGGACCGGCGGCATTACCGAACTCAAGAAGATTTCTGCCCTATGCGAAGCCTACTACATCCCGGTCTCGCCGCATGACGCAGCAGGACCGATCAACGTGGTTGCGGGAGCGCAGGTGATGATGACCGTTCCTAACTTCTACAAACTCGAAACGTCGGAGTGGAATCTCGGCAAATACGATCACCTCATCGACAGACCACTCGATGTTTCGAACGGCAGCCTCAAGCTTACGCCGAAGGCTGGTCTCGGCGTTGAGATGAACCGCGACTACCTTCAAAACCACCAGATAGAGCTGGACTAGCTAGCAACGCTCTGCGCCGCCGCAGCCGTGCGCGGCGACAAGCCCCGCCGATAGAACGAGGACAAATCATGCCAGAGGCAGATGGAGCCGACGAGGCGCTCAATCGGGTGAACACGCATTCCAAGCCATCCGACCTTCGCATCACCGACATGCGGGTAGCCGAAATCGTCGGCGCGCCCTTCACCTCAGCGCTACTCAAGATTTACACCAACCAGGGCATCGTCGGGCTTGGCGAGGTGCGCGACGGCGCCAGCGCCACCTACGCGCTGATGCTAAAGAGTCGGTTGCTTGGCGAGAACCCTTGCGACATCGACCGCCTGTTTCGCCGGATCAAGCAGTTCGGCGGGCACGGCCGGCAAGGCGGCGGCGTATCGGCCGTCGAAATCGCGTTGTGGGATCTTGCCGGCAAGGCCTATGGCGTCCCCATCTACCAGATGCTCGGCGGCCGGTTTCGGGAGAAAGTGCGCGTCTACTGCGACACCGACGCCACCGTGCCGAGCGGCACCGAGACCGGCAGGCGCCTCAAGCAACGCATGGAGCTCGGGTTCACCTTCCTCAAGATGGATCTGGGGCTGATGCAGATCGCAGATGTGCCCGGTGCGGTCGTGTCTCCTGCCGGCTCACTTGAAGGGTACCGCAACCACCCCGGCCGCGGCCCGCTGAAGACCATTGAAGAGCGGCGCGTCCGCAACGCTGCGTACGATTTGCATAACGTCCCACACCCGTTTACCGGCCTTCACTTTTCCGACAAGGGCCTCGACTTCCTTGAGCAATACATTGCCGAGGTTCGCCAGGTCATCGGCATGGATATTCCGCTCGCCATAGACCACATCGGCCACATCTCAGTGCAGAACGGCATTCGCCTTGCCAGGCGAATTGAAAAATACGTGCCAGCCTGGCTCGAGGATGTGATCCCATGGCAGTACACTGAGCAGTACCGACAACTGCAGGACGCCACTACGGTGCCGATCTGCACCGGTGAGGACATATACCTCAAGGAAGGCTTCGAGCCGCTGCTCAAGAGCGGCGGCATCTCCGTTATCCACCCAGACCTGCTCACCAGCGGGGGCATCCTCGAGACCAAGAAGATCGGAGATATGGCGCAGGACCGTGGTGTCGCCATGGCCATCCACATGGCAGAAAGTCCAATCGCCGCAATGGCCGCGGCACATGTGGCGACCGCGACTGAAAACTTCATGGCGCTCGAATACCACTCCGTCGATGTCGACTGGTGGGACGATATCGTCACCGGCCTTCCCAAGCCACTCGTAAAGGACGGCTTTATCACTGTTCCTCACAAGCCGGGCCTGGGGATTGACGACGTCGTCGACGAGGTGATCTCGCAGCATCTGCAGCCGGGTGTCACCGGCATCTGGCAGCCCACGGATCACTGGGACGATGAGTATTCCTGGGATCGCACCTGGAGCTGAGGCGAAAAGGAACGAAGATGAAGATCACCGATCTCCGCTGCGCCGTTATCGGCAAACACCCGATCGTCCGCATCGTTACGGACGAGGGCCTCCATGGCTTGGGCGAAGTCGAGTTCACCAAGTCCTACCTCAAGCCCTGGGTGCTGCATTTCCGCGAGGTGCTGATCGGCGAGGACCCGACCGACGTCGAGAGAGTCATGCTGAAGATCCGTCAACGCGGCTCTTTCAAGCCGTACGGCGCGGCGGTAAGCGCTATCGAGCATGCGCTGTGGGATATTGCCGGCAAGGCCGCGGGCGTGCCCGTCTATAAACTACTCGGCGGCAAGGTGCGCGACAAGGTGCGCGTCTACAACGGCTCGATCCGCCGGCAACGCACGGGCGACCGGCCGGAGGATTACGCCGCTGACGTCAAATGGATGATGGAGCAGCCGCAGAACTTCTTCATGATCAAGCAAGGAATCTCGTTCCACTCCAACATGAAGGACACCATTGAGGGCTTCCACTACGGCGTGACGCAGAAGGCCGGCTATCACGGTGCCATGGATCAGGGCGTGATCAGCGAGCGCGGTTTCAATCACATGCTCGACTGCGTGATCGCGATGAAGGAAGTGCTGGGCGACAAAGTCAGCCTGGCGCTCGACTGCGGCCCGGGCTGGATGCTGCCCGATGCGATCAAGTTCGCTCGCGCGGTCGAGAAGTACAATTTGATGTGGCTCGAGGACATGCTGACTGGCGACTATGTGCCGTGGGTCAATCCGCAGGCCTATCGGGAACTGACAACCTCCACCTCGACGCCAATCCACACTGGTGAGCAAATCTACCTGCGGCACAATTTCAAGGAACTGATCGAGACGCAGGCGGTGCGCGTGATCGGCCCAGATCCAGCCGATATTGGCGGTATTGCCGAACTCAAATGGGTCGCCGAGCACGCCTACATGCACTCTATCCTGATGGCACCGCACGGGGTCGCCAACGGCCTGCTAGGCCTCGGCGCGTTGATCAATGTCTGCGCCACCTTGCCCGCAAATTACATCGCGTTCGAATATCCGAGCGCCAGCGACCCCTGGTGGGAAGATCTGGTCGTTGGCTTGCCACCGCAGATCGTGAAGGACAGTATGGTGGACCTGCTGGAAGCGCCGGGGCTGGGCCTCGATATCGACGCCGAAGCGGCCAGGAGATATCTCAGGGAAGAGGATGCGGGCTTCTTCGACTGAACCTCCCTCCTCACGCCAACAATACCGTGTCGCGACGGGATCGCCGCCCGTCGCCCTTATAGGCCGAGGTATCGAGCTTGAATCCCGGGAAGAGAGCCGTCTGGAGTTTCGAGGGCGCATTTTCTGCGCCCTCGTATTGCAACTCAGCCGATGGCCATGAGGCTTGCATTGCCGCCGGCAGCTGCTGTGTTGATCGACGTCGACACCTCCTCCAGCAGCCAATTCAGGCAATAGGCCTCGGGATCGCTCGCCAATTCCTCGGTCGTCGCGGCCTGAACCAGCAGAAGCGGACCGGGCAGGTGAGCGATCTTCTGATTGACGGCCAGAACCCTGTCGCGATCTCCTTCGACGAGGGCACCCGAGAACGGCCCGTCCTTTTCCCAATCCGATGTCCAGGAAATCCGGCTGGCGACAGCCGCCGGAAGATCCGCCAGGACTGACTTCGACAGGGAACCCGCGTCGACGACGATATGGTTGCCGGTCGATAGGGCTGCGGCGATCTGGCGATGAAGCCCGCTTTCGGTCTGCGGCACGAGGAGAATACGGCCGCGGGGATGGAGCGCGTAGAGATTGAGCTCCCCGACCGGACCGGTGAGCTCGCGTTCGAGCCCGAGCGCCGAACGGCTCGCATATCCACGCGCCGCTTCCCCCTCGCCCGGCAGGCCCTTCTTATCGAGCCAGACAATGTAGTCACGAAGGGCGAGGTCCGTATGAACGGAATCCTGCTGCGGCGGCACCGGAGCGCGTTGCACCAACCGGCCGATATAGAGCGGACCGCCGGCCTTCGGACCTGTTCCCGACAAGCCGCGACCGCCGAAAGGCTGCACGCCGACGACGGCGCCGATGATGTTCCGGTTGACGTAGAGGTTGCCAGCCTTGATGCGGCTGGTCACATGCGCGATCGTTTCATCAAGCCGGGTGTGAAGCCCGAATGTGAGCCCATAACCCGATGCGTTGATGTCGTCGATCAGACGGTCGAGCCCGTTTCGCTTGAAGCGGATGACGTGCAGGACCGGTCCGAAGACCTCCCTCGTCAGGTCCGACAGCGACTTGATTTCGATAATCGTCGGCGGAACGAAGGTCCCCGCCGCGGCACTTTCGGGCAGCGGCAGCTGATCCACCTTGCGGCCTAAGCCGCGCATATGCTCGATATGCTGGTCGATCTCCGTCTTTGCGCTGTCATTGATGACTGGGCCGACGTCGATGCTCAGCCGATCGGTACGGCCGATCGTCAGTTCGCGGAAGGCACCCTTCAGCATGTTGAGGGTCCTGTCGGCGACATCGTCCTGAAGGCAGAGAACTCTGAGCGCCGAGCAGCGCTGACCGGCGCTATCGAAAGCCGAGGCAATGACGTCGGCCACCACCTGCTCGGCCAGTGCCGAGGAGTCGACGATCATGCCGTTCTGACCGCCCGTTTCGGCGATCAGCGGAATCGGCCTGCCGCCTGCTGACAGCCGTTCCGCCAGCTGCGCCTGGATCATGCGGGCAACTTCGGTCGACCCGGTAAACATGACGCCTGCCGTCTCCTCCGCCCCGACCATGCCGGCGCCAAGGCGGCCGCTGCCGGGCACGAACTGCAAGGCACCGACAGGCACGCCCGCCTCGTGGAGGATCTTCACGCTCTCTGAAGCAATGATCGGCGTGACGCCGGCCGGTTTTGCAAGCACGGGATTGCCGGCCACCAAGGCAGCGGCGACCTGCCCGGTGAAAATCGCCAGCGGGAAATTCCACGGGCTGATGCAGACGACCGGGCCGAGGGGCGCATGCGAGGGGCCGAGGGTCTTGCGCGCCTGTTCGGCATAGTAGCGCAGGAAGTCGATGGCCTCACGCACCTCGCCGACGGCATTGGCCGCGGATTTGCCGGCTTCGCGCATGACGATGCCCATCAGCGTCTTGATGCGGGCCTGCATGATGTCGGCCGCACGCTCGAGACAGGCGGCACGCTCGGCCGGCGGCACGGCGGCCCATTGTGGCGCATGCTCCGCAGCCATGCGAACGATGCGCGCTGCCTCCTCGACCTTCACTTCGGTCACCGTGCCGACAACATCCCGGTGATCGGCAGGATTGAGAACCTCCCGCGTCACCCCATCTGTAGAGCCGTCGGCAAGGATGGGAAGTGCGTGCCATAGGGTCGCAGCCGTGGTGGCGAGCGCCTCAGCCAAATCCGAGAGGGTGGCCTCGTTCGAGAGATCGAGGCCGTCCGAATTGGCCCGGGCGTTACCGTAAAGAGCCTTCGGCGAGGCGATCTGCACGTGGGGGGCGCCAACGACCGGCATGGCTGCGACGATTTCGGCGGGATCGGCGATCAGGGCCTCGACCGAGACATTCGGATCGGAGATGCGGTGCACAAAGGAGGAATTGGCACCATTTTCCAGAAGACGTCGCACCAGATAGGCGAGCAGCGTCTCATGTGTTCCCACAGGCGCATAAATGCGGCAGGGCCGGTCCAGTTTTTCCTTTCCGACGACCTCGTCATAGAGAGGTTCGCCCATGCCATGCAGGCATTGGAACTCGTATTTGCCGACAGCGAAATCAGGACCCGCCAGACGATAGATCGTGGCGAGCGTCTGAGCATTATGGGTGGCAAATTGCGGGAAGACCGCATCCGGAGCGTCGAGCAGCTTGCGCGCGCAGGCGATGTAGGCGACATCGGTGTAGATCTTGCGGGTATAGACCGGATAGTCGTCGAGGCCGTCCAGCTGGGCACGCTTGATCTCCGCATCCCAATAGGCGCCCTTGACGAGACGGACCATGACCCGGCGCCCGGAACGGCGTGCGAGATCGATGATGTAGTCGAGGACGAAGGGGCAGCGCTTGCCATAGGCCTGCACGACGAAACCCAGCCCATTCCATCCGGCGAGCTCAGGGGCAAAGCAAAGCTCCTCGAGGAGATCGAGCGAAAGCTCCAGCCGATCGGCCTCCTCCGCGTCGATATTGAGGCCGATATCATAGGTCTTGGCGAGAACGGCCAGCGCCTTGACCTTCGGCAGCAGCTCACCCATCACCCGGCCGGCCTGCGACCTCACGTAACGCGGATGCAGGGCCGAAAGCTTGATCGATATGCCCGGGCCGTCATAGATGCCACGCCCGTCCGACGCCTTGCCGATGGCATGGATCGCCTTTTCGTAATCCCGGTAATAGCGCTCGGCGTCAGCGCCCGTCGTGGCGGCCTCGCCCAGCATGTCGTAGGAATAGCGGAAACCACGAGCTTCCAGCGGCCGGGCGCGCTTCAGCGCCTCTGCGATCGTTTCGCCGGTGACGAACTGCTCGCCCATCATGCGCATCGCCATATCGACGCCGCGACGGATGACCGGCTCGCCGGCGCGCGCGATCAGCCGTGTCAGCGCTGCCGACAGGCTTCGGTCGTTAACGGTCGAGGTCAGCTTGCCGGTGACGACGAGACCCCAGGTGGCGGCGTTGACGAACATGGATTTTCCACCGCCGATATGGGAGGTCCAGTTGCCCTCGGCGATCTTGTCGCGGATCAGCGCGTCCCGGGTTTCGGTATCGGGAATGCGCAACAGCGCTTCGGCGAGGCACATCAGCGCCACGCCTTCCTGGCTGGAGAGCGAGTATTCCTGCACCAGCCCTTCGACACCGGTCCCCTTGTGCTTGGCGCGCAACGCCTCAATCAGGCTGCGGGCCGTGCTGCGAATGTCATAGCGTTTTGCCTCGGAGACACGCGCTGCGGCAACGAGCGGCGGAAGGCATTCGGTTTCCGGTCGGCGATAGGCTGCCGTGATGGCCTGGCGAAGTTCGGATTGCGGTCGGATCGGTGGGGCAAAGCCGGAGAACGGCGCGCCGTCGACGGGATCATGGGAGGGCGTGGAGGGCGTCGCTGCGTTCAACATGGGGGTCCCTATTCAATCGATGTTTGGTCTAGCGGATAAATGGAACAGCGGGCTCATCGTCCCAGAGCGCATCATCCGTGAAAGCGGGGCCGGAATATTCCGTCTCGCGCAGCGGGCGCGCATCTGGTCTGTCGCGCTTGAAGGTGAGCGCCGCCGCCACAGCCCTTATTGCCACCGGCCGGTAGTGAACGAGCAGGTCGGGTTTTTGGTCATCATCCGCTTCGTTGTCATGCATGTATGATCCCCCGTTTTGAGGTCGACGCCGATACCGATCACAGCGCTCTTTCACCCGGCGCCCAATCTATCACAGCCCCAGATCGCGATCTCACTTGATTTTTACAGTTCCTAGGCCGTATGAACTTATTAATACGTCATCGAGAGTTCAAATGGCCACAGAAACTGACATCTTTAGTGAATTGGACCAGTTCGATAAAAAAATCCTCGCCGCACTCGCCGAGGACGGAAGGCTATCGATCACCGATCTGGCTACGCGTGTCGGACTGTCGAAGACGCCATGCCAGATTCGCTTCAAAAGGCTGATCAGCGAAGGATACATCGAAGGCTTCAAGGCCATCCTCAATCCGTCGAAAATGCAGCTCGACCACATTGCTTTCGTCGAGGTGAAACTCTCCGATACCCGCGAGCATGCGCTGAAAAGCTTCAACGATGCCATCAAGAAGATCGGGGAAGTCGAAGAGTGTCATATGATTGCAGGCAGATTCGATTATCTGCTGAAAATCCGCACCCGCGATATCGGCCGCTACCGTCGGGTTCTGGGCGAGCGTATCTCGACGCTGCCTCACGTTGCCAGCACATCGACGAATGTCGCCATGGAGACGATCAAGGAAGGCTGGGACAAGTCCGGTTCGAGTTTTTCGTGAATGTGATCCGTGGGAGGCTATGACTAGCTGCCAGTGAGCTGCCGTAGAATCCAAAACGCGCGACCGAAGCTGCGCATAATCGGTCCAATTTGCCGCCGGACGAACTGCGATATCTTCCTTGTCGTCGGCCGTCGCGCCAATGTGATCATTCCGATCATTCGCATGAAGCGATGGCTAGAGCGGTTGCGGCAAGGGTAGCCATCCACCCGCAGCCAGTTCAACCATCTTTCGCTTTCCGACCGCGTGCGCTCGGTTTCACCGGCACGTCTTGCCGTACTCATTCCACCATGCCGTCAAAGCCTCCATGGTGGGGCCGAGGCCCCGCGCTTTCTGCGTGATCTCATATTCGACGCGCGGAGGAACCTCCGCAAAGATGGTGCGGGACACGAGCCCGTCCGCGCACGGCGGCACGCGAATGGGGTGCCGACAAGATCACCGTGAACAACGTTCTGCCGCTTGCGGACACCTGGGGCGCCGCGGAAAAGGATGTTCCTCCGCCGGCGAACGCGCTCGCGCGTTTCGGCTCGCCGGAAGACGACATTGCCCCGGTGGTGCTGTTCCTGGCCAGCAAAGATTCCCAATTCATTACGGGATACAGCCTTACCCCCGACGGCGGCGCAATCATCGACAGCGCTCGATAACAGCCCACGGCAACCGTCGATGAGCAAGGGGCGCAGCATGTTGCGCCCCGTTGTCCGGCACAGTCTCTCGACATGAGTGTTGGTTACCGATGCCGGTAGCGAAAGGCTTCGACGAAGGCGGAGAAAGCAGGGGATGGATGGCGCCGGCTGGGGTAATAGAGATGATACCCTTGGAACGTTGGCGCCCAGTCCGCCAGAACTTCGTGCAGTTGACCGCTGTCACAATATTGCCTGATGAGATCCCTCGGCACATAAGACAGCCCCGCCCCATCGAGAGCGGCATTGATCGCAGGTCCTATGTTGCTCATCACGAGCTGGCCTTCCACACGTACGCTGAACTCGCGGCCATCCTTTTCAAACTCCCAGGCATACAGAGCGCCTGACGTCGGAAGACGCAGGTTCACGCAATTGTGGTCCGTCAAGTCTTGCGGGGTCGAAGGTGCAGTGCAGGCCGCAAAATATTCCGGTGATCCGACCACGGCATAAGAGATATCGGGCCCGATGCGAACGGCCACCATGTCGCGCGCAATCGCTTCGCCGAGCCGCACGCCGGCATCGAATTGGCGCTCCACGATATTTGTGAAACCGTTGTCGACGATGAGTTCCACGGTGATATCGGGGTAATCCCGTAAAAATGCCGACAGCCTCGAACGGAAAACCAGCTCCACGGCATCATCGGGACATACGAGGCGGACTGTGCCCGAAGGCTTGTCGCGCAACGCGCCGAGGGCACTGATCCCGGCGGCGATGCTCTCGAAATGCGGCTGGATAGTTTCCACGAGGCGTGCACCGGCCGCCGTGGGAGCCACGTCACGCGTCGTGCGGGAGAGAAGCCGGACGCCGAGTCGGGCTTCGAGCGCGCTGATCGTATGGCTCAACGCCGAGCGCGTAACTCCCAATTTTGATGCAGCGCGCGTGAAACTCCGCGCCTGAGCCACCTCCAGAAACGCACGCATTTCCGTGAACTCGTCGCGCCGCATTGTTGAATCTCCTTCATCACGACGTTCAGATTATAGCTTCTAGTCGCGCAAAACCAGTCCGGCTATCTATCTGGCAACGGACAGGAGAACGTGAATGACCGTCGAGTTGACATTGAATGAGACCTCACTGATGGACGACACGGCGACCTCATGGTCTGCTGTGACCTGTCTCTCGCTTCTCACTTTCCTTTTGGTGGGTCTGGAATTTCTCCCTGTGAGCCTTCTGACTCCAATCGCCAGGGACCTCTCTATTTCAGAGGGGCAAGCCGGATTGGCGATCACCGTGTCGGGTGTCTTTGCGGTTCTCACCAGCCTTTTCGGCAATGCCTTCCTGGCGAGGATCGACCGGAAGTCTGTCGTCTTGCTCTATACGGCGGTTCTTGTTGCATCGAGCTTGGCGGTTGCTCTCGCACCCAACTTCCCTGTCTTTCTCGTCGGGCGGTCCCTGGTCGGCGTTTCGATCGGCGGCTTCTGGTCGCTGTCGACGGCTATTCTGGCACGCTTGGTTTCGGACCGTGATCTGCCCAAGGCCATTGCGCTTCTGCAAGGTGGCACCGCATTCGCGCTCGTCCTTGCCGCGCCACTCGGCAGTTTTCTTGGCGGGTTCATCGGATGGCGCGGAACCTTCTTCATTACCGTGCCGATCGGAATTGCCGCACTCGTCTGGCAACTGGTCGTTCTGCCGAGGATGCCGGCGACATCAACCGTCTCGGTGGCCAGAATATTCGGGCTGCTGCGCAATCGCACATTCGCAGTTGGAATGGCGGCGACCGGCTTGGCCTTCATTGGCCAGAACGCACTGTCCATTTATCTTCGCCCGTTCCTCGAAGGCGTCACGGGACTGGAATTGAATGTTCTGTCCATGGTGCTTCTCGGCCTCGGAGTCGGCGGGCTAGCTGGAACCTCCGTGATCGGCTTCGTCGCCCGGCGCCACCTCCTACTCGTTCTCGTAGGTCTGCCGGCTGCTCTTGCTGTCCTTGCCCTGCTGCTGATCGCTCTCGGGCCGTTCGCAGCGATTACGACATTGCTGCTCGTCTTCTGGGGATTCTTCTCGACCCCGATTCCGGTGGCCTGGAACACCTGGATGGCCGCCATCGTTCCCGGTGAATTGGAAGCGGCAGGTGGACTGCAGGTGGCGCTGATCCAGCTCGCCATTGCAGGCGGCGCCTTTGCTGGCGGCATGCTGTTCGACGCCGCGGGATGGCGGAGCACCTTCCTTCTGGCCGCCTGCCTTCTCGCCGGCTCGGCTGTCCTGGCCGCGCTCGCCGGCCGCCGTTCCTGAGCCTTCAGAAACCAAACAGGAGATCATCATGTCCCAAGGAATTGAAAACAAAGTGGTCGTCATCACCGGGGCAAGCAGCGGGCTTGGCGAAGCCACCGCGCGTCACCTTGCGGAGCGCGGCGCGCCCGTCGTCCTCGGCGCGCGGCGTAGCAACCGCATCGCTGCGTTGGCTGAGGAGCTGTCCGCCAAGGGCTATAAGGCCAAGGCAGTCCAAACCGACGTCACGGACCAACATCAAGTCAAAAAGCTCGTCGACACGGCCGTCAACGCGTTCGGTCGCATCGACGTGATGCTGAACAATGCCGGCCTGATGCCACTTGCGCCGCTCGAACGGCTCAAAGTTGACGAGTGGGATCGCATGATCGACGTAAACATCAAAGGGGTGCTCTACGGCATCGCAGCAGCGCTTCCGCACATGAAGGCGCAGAAGTCGGGGCACATCATCAACGTATCCTCCGTCTACGGTCATGTGATCGATCCGGGCGCCACCGTCTATTGCGCGACGAAATTCGCCGTGCGCGCCCTCTCGGAAGGGCTGCGGAAGGAAGTGAAGCCGTACAACATCCGGACCACGATCATTTCACCCGGCGCAGTGAGCACCGAACTCCTCGAACACATCAGCGAAAAGGACATCCAGGCGGGCACAAAGGAGTTCGTCAGCAAGATCGCCATCAGCGCGGACACGTTCGCCCGAACGGTCGCCTTCGCGGTGAACGAGCCGGACGATGTCGACATCAACGAAATCCTGTTCCGGCCGACGGCTCAACCTGTCTGACGCGAGGCGCGCTATGTCGATGACATCCAAGTTCATGAGCCGTCGCGCGGTGCTGGGCGGAACCTTGGCGGCGGCCGCTCTGCCTCTCGTGGCGCAAGGGCAGGACGAGCGCGGCCCGGCGGAGCCCGAGGCGACAGGCGTCAGGATCCGGATAGGCTTCAACAATCTAACCCTGACCGCGACACTCGCCGACAATCCGACGGCGCGCGATCTCGTTTCCATGCTGCCCCTGAACCTTAAGATCGAGGACTATGGCAGGAACGAAAAGATCGTCCATCTGCCGCGCAAGCTCACCGAAGAAGGCAGCGGTGCGTTCGGAAACGAGCAGCCGGGCGACCTTTGCTACTTCAAACCCTGGGGTAACTTGGCCCTGTTCTACGCGGATTACCGCTGGGACGGGCTGATCAGGCTCGGCCGCTTCGACAATGACTTCGAGCCGTTGCTGGTGCGCGGCGAGTATCCGGTCCGCATGGAACGCATCTGACAAAGGTTGCATGAGCAGAAATCTAAAATAGCGTTCCTCTCGAGCGTCCGTTGAGCCGAGATCGGCCAGCACGTCAAACCGATATCTGCTTCGGATGACAATGGCAGGAATACTGCCACCGAAGCGTCCCCCGTTCGCCGCTTGGCATCGCCATCTCCTCCCGTGCGAACGCGGAACCGGGCCGCCGCAGATTGGTCGTCAGCAGCGGGTGAACGAGCGAGCGAGACCTTGGTGGCCGAGTAGACGCTGAAGGTCAGCAAGCCCTTCAAGCCAACAAGCGGCCTACCGCGGTCTTTGAATTTCACAGTAGACAATGCTGCGGTTTGAGCCGGACCAAACCGACACCTTCACATCCGCCCCAGTGACGCTTTCACTGGCAATCAAGCCCATCTCTCGTTCTGACCGCAGCAGCAGCGCCCAGTTCATGAATGTCTCCATATAGCCATCGACCTCCGTCTCCGGAGAGAAGTTAGCAAATAGGAATGTGCCGCCAGGCTTAAGCATGCTGACGCACTTCTTGGTCAGCTTTACGGCTACCGCGTCCGGCAAATAGTCATAAAGACCCGCGGCATAAACGAAATCGAACATTCCCAGCGCATGCCTTCCACCGAGCAGGGATTTGACCGACCCGTTCACCGCTTCGACGGACGTGCCGGCGAAATCGCGGGTGACGGTTCCAACGCTCATCGGGTCTTGATCCAAGGCTACCCAGCGCCTGATCGCGCCGGCGCCGAGAGCGCGTGACAAAGGCCCCTCACGAAGATGTCCGGCCGCGATGGCGAGGACTTCGGCGGAACCAGGCCGGGCCAAAGCGATTTCGTCAACGCGGCGAGCCAGAATGTCTCGACGCTCTCTTACCGCGACGGATGACGAAGCATTTCGAGTGTAGGCGTAGATCGAGCGTCCCAGGTTGCTCGCTGATAAGACGGCGTCCTCAATCTCAGGTCTGCCGTAGATGAAGTCGAGAAGGCGTGCGTCGCCAGAATAGCCGCGCGGCTTTTCGAACGACCAGCGGGTCAATGGATCTTGATGAAGATAGTGAGCAACTGGATGAGATTGCGCGATCGGAACGATGACGTCCCACACCTCCGGATGAAAGCGCCGCCGTATCTGATGCAAGGCGTCGGTAAGACGCTCGATTATCGCATTAGGCTCGATGCCGGATTTGAACTGACGGATCGACACGTCAAGGCTGAGGGCAAGCTCGGCTCTGGCAACGATAAGGTGGCCGGGATCTGGGGCAGCAACCCTTCTTGCCGCCCGACGAATTTCACCTGGCGCAACAAGACTTTCACCGTCCAAGACCAGGTTTTGTGCCATTTCGAGCCCCCTTTGACATAGCGTTAAGCATAATCAACCTCGAAATAGGATGCGACTAGAATCTACACGGGATAAGGGTAATTCTACTCTTGCGGGTCCGATGCTACCCCTCTAACAAAGCTAAGCAACAAGACAAACCGGTTGCAGGTTGCCGAACGCAACTCTGGAGGGCGCCGAAGTATGGCTTACTTTTCAACATACTTTAGATGGCTGTCAGTCCGGCGTTTTTGCAGGACCGCGGCTTACGCTAATGTCCAGCCCGACGAATCCACCGCCAGCTTTTCATTCGCCGAGGCCCTCAAGTCTTTGAAAACTGAAAATGATGCTGTCCGCGAGCGGAGTTCACGGCATGGTCTTTGGATCGCGGTTGCCGTTTATGTGTCCTTCGCATTTCCCGACCGTTGGCTGATCCCCGATGTTGCGCCTGTGACGATCGCCGCGCGATTCGTCATTGCAACGATCGCTCTGCTGGTTTTCGAGACCCTGCGCCTGGCAAAAGCGCAAACCGTCTGGCTTGACATCACATGCGCCTCGGCACTGCTTGCGGGCTATGTGGGCTGGCTTTACCCGGCGATTGCCACCCGCGACGTCACCGCCATGTCATACTACATGATATTCGGCGCCATCTTCATGATGGGCGCCAACCTCTTTTTCAGTTTCCCGTTTCGGCTTTCGGTGATCACCTCGAGCCTCGTTCTTTGCGCATTTTTCGTTACGATCGAGGAATTTTTCCCGTCAAGCCAAACCTACAAGTTTGCCTTCGGGTTGTTCTACATTTCGTGCTTTATCTTCACGTCTTTCGTCAATTGGCGATTGAACGTGGAGCGTCGAAACGTGTTGTTGAACGCGGCGGAGGCTCGCCACCAGCACTGGGAAGCGTCCGAGCGGGGAAGGTCACTGCTCGAGCTTTCACATACTGACTACCTGACAGGCATAAGCAACAGACGCGCGCTGGATCGGCGACTCGACGAATGCTGGGCCGCTTGGAAAGACGAACAACGCGACTTCTCCGTGTTCCTCATCGACGTCGACTTTTTCAAACGCTTCAATGATCGCTACGGACATCAGGAAGGAGACCGATGTCTGACTGTCATCGCCAATGCGCTGAAGGCAGTTGTAGAGTCGTCCGACGGCATGATCGGCAGGTATGGTGGCGAGGAGTTTATCGTGGTCATGCCGGCTGCCCTCCCCAAGGTCGCGATGACTCTCGCCGAGAAGATCAGAATGGAAGTCGAGTCTCTTGCGATTGCTCACGACGAGCGACCAGATGATATGTCGATCGTAACCGTCAGCATTGGCGCCGCCTTCACCCGCGAGAAAGTTGGAGAGAAAGTTGAACGAATAGTGCGTGAAGCCGACCTTGCTCTCTACAATGCCAAAGCAAGTGGCCGAAACTGCATTCGTAGTTTTGATCCGTTGTTGCCTCGCCCCGACGACTATGCTGGTAAACTCGTCCCACTGCTGGCGGCCGCCATTGATCGCAAACTGGTTTCGCTCGTGTACCAACCGATCTTCGACGTGACGAACGAGAAGGCAAGAGCTGTCGAGGCTTTGATGCGCCTCAGGATGCCGGACGGCACCGCGGTTTCGCCGAAGACATTCATTCCGGTGGCAGAACGAAGTGGCGCTATCCTCGAACTGGGCAGGTGGGCGATCGAGACGGCATGCCGCGATATATTGATGACCGATCGCATGGCTACCGTCAGCGTCAACGTGTCGCCAATACAACTGCGTTCCCCCGGCTTTGCTGCCAGTGTCGCTGATATCCTTGCTCGGTGCGGGGTCTGCGGATCGCGACTAGCCTTGGAAGTCACTGAGGGCCTGGACATGGATATGCAGTCGGAGGTGCTGAAATGCATTGCCGATCTGCGGGCACTCGGCGTCGAGATATGGCTTGACGACTTCGGCTGCGGTTTCGCGGGCCTCTCTTGGCTGAGGGCAATCGAGTTTCAGACGGTCAAGGTCGATAGAACCTTCCTGCACGACTGCTCGAACCCACGCGGTCTGATGATGCTTCAGGACATGATTGCTCTCATCCGCAATCGTGGGAATACGATCCTGGTGGAAGGCGTCGAAACTGCAGCACAGTTTTCCCTTCTCAAGGATCTTCGCATCGACCGCGTCCAGGGCTTTCATATGGGAATGCCGGTTAGCGCTGAACTTCTGAGCGCGGCATAACTCGCCTCAAGGTTTCCAGATGGCTCAGCACGTTGCCGATGATCGGTGCGTGGTGCATGACGTCTCTGCCAATTGCGAATTCAGAGGTGAGCGTGGCAAGCATACCCTTATCTTCTCGCCGGGCGGTGCGTTTTCCGTACAGGCGATGAACCCGGGCGCCTCGGCCGAACCGACTACCTACACGGCAACCAAGGCAATTGGAGCCATCGCAACGAGGGCTGTGCCACCATTGTCAGAAGTCTTGCTTTTAGACGGATCACGCCGTCTGATGCAGCGAGGCAACGGATCGCTGAATCAGACGAATATTCGGCGGTTGAACCTGAGAATGAGGATCAGATGGATCACGCCAATGGCCCGCAAGCCCCGGTGAACGAACAGAGGGAAGCGCGCAGGCTTCAATACCTTACCTGGGAACACATTGTGTCCGACCTCGGCCATCCAGCCCACCTTGCCCGCAAGGCGGAACTCAGGCGATCATGCGGTGCGGAGCTGGCCGAGACGTCCTACATCGCCGAGAATGCAGCGATCTTCACCGAAAGCCTGACGATGGGCGAGCGATCCTGGATCGCCGGGCACGCACTCGTCCGCGGCCATGTGATCCTCGGCGATGATTGCACCATCAATCCCTATGCCTGTATTTCCGGCACAGTGACGTGCGGCAATGGCGTGCGGATTGCTTCGCATGCCTCGATCGTCGGCTTTAATCATGGCTTCGACGATCCGGCAGTTCCCATACACCGCCAGGGTGTCAACAGCATCGGCATAGTGATCGGTGACGATGTCTGGATCGGCGCCAATTCCGTGGTCCTCGATGGCGCAACAATTGGAAATGGCGCCGTGATCGCCGCCGGAGCGGTGGTTACGGGCGACATTCCCACCATGTCGATTGCCGGTGGCGTGCCCGCCCGGGTACTGCGGAGCCGAGGCTCGGCACCCAGGAAATCCGGCACTGGAGACATCGAAGATCAACTGGTCAGGCTGGGGCAGAAGGCGAAAGACCAGTGGCCGGACATTCTTGCACGCTGGAAAACGCAGGGAGCCTATGAATCGTTGGAAGCGGACGGCGTCCGGAGGCCGGCGATCCGGCATTTATGCGATGCCATCGAGATCGCCGCCGGGTTCGGTCACCTGCCGCCCGACCTCAATATCTCGGAAACCGTCGAGCTTCTCCAAGGCCTCCAGGAACGAGAGACCGGGCTGTTCCCGGATGAGCATTCGCGCATGCACGACAAGGCGCTGAGGGATGATCCAAAGGCGCTCTACAACGTCCTTTCGGCCGGATATGCGCTTGAGCTGCTTGGCTCCAGTCCACGGCAACCCGTCCATGCCGTCGAGCTTGGCATCGGAGAGCTTGACGAATGGCTGAGCGCCCTGCCCTGGTCGACACGGGCATGGCACGCCGGCAGCGTGGTCGATGCGATCGGAACCGCCATGTACTTCAATGCGAAGTATTTCGGCCTCAGGCATTCACGGCAGCAGCTCTTTGAGTGGCTGAGCCGGAATGCCAACAGCGTCTCCGGCCTATGGGGTGAGCCGACCGCGGGGGAAGGATGGCTCCAGCCTGTGAACGGCTTTTATCGCCTGACACGAGGCACCTACGCCCAGTTCGGCGCGGCACTTCCCCACCCGCACGCCTCACTTGAAACAGTTCACCTCAATTATCGCAACCACAAGGGCTTCGTTGCTGCGAAATACAATGCGTGCAACCTGCTCGATACGATTCATCCTTTGCTGCTGATTGCCCGGCAGACCGACTACAGGCGGGCTGACGGAGAGGCAATCGCCCGAAATCTCATATCAAGGGCTCTGGATAGATGGCGGGATGGCGAGGGATTCCCGTTTGCCGACGGTGGTGAACCGAGCTTGCAGGGGACGGAAATGTGGCTTTCCGTCATTCACCTGGCGGCGGATTTCCTGGGCCTGGCAGATCACTTCGCCTTCGTCCCCAAAGGCGTCCACCGAACGGCCACTGTAGGATTGGGCTTGTGAATACGGCAGTTTCGATCAACCGTGCAATGATGCCGTCAGCCAGGCGGCGGCAAGGTCCCGCGCGTTGTTTCGCTTGGCTTTGACGGGCACGATCACGTTGTAACGATCTTCCGCGGCAAGCTCACCGCCGCCGATCCGCACCAGGGTTCCATCCTCCAGAAAAGTGCCCACCAGCATGCGCCACCCCAAGGCAATCCCTTGCCCTGCGCGCGCGGCGGCGATGGTTTCGGTATAGTGGTTGAACCGAAGCGACGGCTTTACCTCGAGCTTGGCGCCGGTCAGAGAAAACCACTGCGCCCAGCTATACCAGGAACGATCAAGAACGTCCGTTTCGATGAATTCGTCGACGGAGCCTAGCGGGCCATCTCCTCGACGCCTGAGGTAATCGGGAGAGCAGACGGGGCAGATGACGTCGCCGCGCGAGGCGATGACGGTAGCATCGCTGAAAGGGGGCACACCATAGCGAATTGCCACATCGACTTCTCCGTCGTCGAGAGCGATCGGGCTGTCCTGGGATATCACTCGCACCAGAATGCCCGGGTTCGCCCGGCGGAATTCGGCCAGCCGCGGCAGCAGCCAGAAGGAAGAGAATGCAACGGTCGCCCCTATCGTCAACACGTCCTGGCTGCGCGACTGGATCGCTTCCACGCTCTCGGCGATATCGGCAAAGCTCTTGGCCAGCGTGGCTCCGAGGTTGATGCATGCCGTTGTCGGTTCGATGGCTCGATGCTTGCGCACGAATAGGGGCTGGCCGAATTCCTCCTCCAGCAACGCAATCTGCCTGCTGACTGCCGCCTGGGTGACACCCAATTCGGTCGCAGCCGTGGTGAAGCTCTTCTTCCTGAGCACCGCCTCCAGGGTCACCAGTGCCGTCAGCGACGGGATCCGTCTTCGGAAATGCATCGCAGAACTCCTCTTCACATGATAAAAACTCATGCGAACGTGATTTTTTATGCCGTTGAAACGTCAGCGTTGCAAGGGCAATCTCGTGAAACTCTCGCATAAGAGGTTCTCATGCTAAACAGGCTTCCATCTACCATTTCAGCCCTTCTCGACGCCCGCGCCGACGGTCACTCGCTGCCGGCCGGCCTTTACGTCAGAGAAGACGTGTTCGAAGCAGACCTCGAGGTCTTTTTCCACAAGCACTGGATCTGTGTCGGCCTGGACTGTGATGTTCCCGAACCCGGCGACGCCACGGTGGTCGATATCGGCAAGACGAGCCTGATCCTTCTGCGTGACGACGACGGAGAAATCCGCGTCCTGCACAATGTCTGTCGCCATCGCGGCTCCCGCCTTCTCGATCCGGGCAAGACGATCGTCTCAAAACTCGTCTGTCCCTATCACACCTGGACATATGAACTGACGGGCGAGCTCAGCTACGCGCCTCACATGGGCAAGGACTTCGACAAGGAGTGTCGGAGCCTCAAGTCCGTCACCTTCAAGTCGATCGGCGGACTGATTTATGTCTGTCTTTCCGACAATCCGCCCGAGGACATCGCTCTCCTCGAGCAGGCCATGACCGAGCGCCTCGCCCCCTACGACATCCGGAACGCAAAGATTGCCTTCCAGACGGACGTCATCGAGGACGGCAACTGGAAGCTGACGATGGAGAACAATCGCGAATGCTACCATTGCTCCGCAAACCATCCGGAGCTCTGCGTCTCCTTCGTCGATCTCGACTTCGGCTTCGACCCCGAAACGCTGAGCCCGGAGGATCGTGAACAGGCCGAAGAGCATTTCAGGCTGTATGAAGAACGGACCAAGGCGTGGGAGGCTGACGGCTTTCCCTCGGCTGCCGTCGAACAACTCGCCGACTGCGCCACCAATTTCCGCACCCAGCGACTGATCATCGCAGGCGCCGGTGAATCCCAGACCCACGACGCCACCGCCGCATCCTCCAAGCTGCTCGGGCAGATGACCCGCAAGGATCTCGGTGACACACATCTTTGGGGCCACAACAGCTGGAACCACTTCATGGGCGACCACGCCGTGGTGGCAACCGTCATTCCGCTCTCGGCGGGCAAGACGCTTGTGAGAACCAAGTGGCTGGTCCATAAGGACGCCGTCGAAGGCGTGGATTACGATCTCGACAAGCTGACGGATGTCTGGGTCGCGACGACGGACCAGGACGCCGATCTCGTCGCGCGCTCCCATGCCGGCGCTCTCGACCCGGCATATCAGCCCGGCCCCTACTCCCGCTTCTCCGAGACGAACCTCGACAAGTTCGCCAGCTGGTACATCGACCGGATGCGCGCCCATGGATACTAGAAGCCCACAGGCGCCCGCGCCCAGAGCCGCCCTTCACGACCTGTGGAACCCAGAGGAAGACGACGCGCTGGTTTGCCTCGACGTTCAGCAGGAGACCCACGACGTCAAGACATTCACCTTCGCCTCCCGTGAGGGTAAGCGGTTCGCGTTCAAGGCCGGGCAGTATTTTCTGTTCGACCTGGAACATAATGGAGACGCTGAAAACAGGTGCTACAGCATCTCCTCCTCGCCGCATCGGACGAACGCCTTCTCCGTGACGGTGAAGCGCGTTCCCGGCGGCAAGATCTCCAACTGGCTTCATGACACCCTGGTTCCCGGGGCAACCGTCAAGGCGAACGGCCCGCTTGGCCATTTCGTCAGGCCCGCGGCTTCGAAACCGAAGCTTCTGCTGCTGTCCGGCGGTTCCGGCATTACGCCCGTCATGTCCATTCTGCGTGAACTCGCCGACAGTTGCGAACCTGCCGACGTCGTCTTCATGCATGCCGGCCGGACGCCGCAGGATCTGATCTTTCGCGACGAGCTCGCCTGCATCGCCCGCAGGCTGAAAGGCCTTCGCCTGCACTTCCTCCCGGAGACCGTTGCCGGCGAGCCATCCTGGCCCGGTCTGACCGGCCGTATCTCGGCAGACTATATGCGGCTGGCGGTTCCCGATATCGCCGACAGAACCGTGATGTGCTGCGGCCCCGCCCCGTTCATGGCCGCCGCGCGCGGCATTGCCGCCGAACTCGGCGTGCCCGACTCGAACTACCTGGAGGAAAGCTTCGACGCCGCGGTCATCGACGAACCCGAAATCCCTGCGGTTCAGGAGGCCGCTGCCAAGGTCTTTCAGGTCACCTTCTCGAAGCAGGCCCGCAGCATCGACGTCTCCGGCGACCAGAGCGTGCTCTCATGCGCGAAGAAGGCAGGCGTCAGGATCCCGTCGTCCTGCGCGAACGGCGTCTGCGGCACCTGCAAGTCGAAGCTGACGTCAGGCACGGTCGACATGAACCACAATGGCGGAATTCGTCAGCGGGAAATCGACGCCGGCCTCTTTCTGCCCTGCTGCTCCAAGCCGCTTAGCGATCTCGTCATCGAGCGCTGAGCGCCCGGTAACGTCGCGTCACCCACCGACAACAGGGATTCACTGAAATGTTGCGAGAGGAAAGCGTTTCCGCCGAGCTGACCGGCCCGACGGTCTTCAAGGATGAGCGAAAGCAGGCATATCTCAATCCCGAGGGAGCGGATCGGCCTCTTATCAGTCCTTTGCCGGCCACGACGCTCGATCTGGCTCGCCGCTATCGTCTGGAGCGCCTGCGCACGAAGATGCGCGAATGGGATTGCGGCGCCCTGCTCCTCTACGATCCCGTCAACATCCGATATGCCTTCGATTCATCGAATATGAGCATCTGGACGATGCACAACGCCTCGCGCTACGCTCTGATCCTGGCCGATGGTCCGGCCATACTTTTCGAATTCGAAGGCGCCGAACATGTCAATGACGGGCTTCCCGGCATCGACGAGATCCGGCCGGCGAAGTCATGGATATTCTTCACGGCCGGGAACCTTATGGAACCCCGGCTGAAAGCCTGGGCGGAGGAAGTCGCGGACCTCATAAAGAGCAACGGCGGCAACAAGCGCGTGGCGGTGGACAAGCTCGAACCCGCCGGCGCGTTCGAATTGCGGGAACGCGGCTTCATGCTCTTAGACGGTCAGGAGCTGGCCGAGCGGGCGCGATCCATCAAAAGCGCTGACGAAATCGAGCTGATGAGATGGACGATCCGTGTCTGCGAAGCAGGCATGGCGCGGATGTACGAGGTATCCGAGCCGGGCCGCACCGAAAGAGAGATCTGGGCCGAGCTTCACTTCGAAAACGCACGCAGCGGCGGCGAGTGGCTCGAGACCAAGCTCTTGAGCGCAGGCCCCAGAACCAATCCCTGGTATCAGGAATGTTCGGACTACGTGGTCAAACGCGGGGAGATGATATCCTTCGACACCGATATGATCGGACCCTACGGCTATTGCGCCGACCTCTCGCGCTCGTGGACAGCGGGACACGTCGCGATGAACGCCAAGCAGAAGCAACTCTACGCCGCCGCCAGGGGTCAGATCGAGCACAATCTCGCAATCCTGAAGCCCGGCATGACCTTCGCGGAGTTCAACGCGCTGTCGTGGCGGATTCCGGAGAAATACCAGCCTTATCGATACACGCTTGCTCTGCACGGAACCGGAATGGCGGACGAATGGCCAGGGATCCTTCTGCATCCGGATTTCGACCCCGATTTCAGCGGCCTCATCGAGGAGGGCATGGTGCTCAACGTCGAGAGCCTGATAGCCGAAGCCGGATCTGAAAGCATCAAGCTGGAAACCCAGGCTCTGATCACGGCAAGGGGCGCGGAGCGGCTGGACACCTTTCCGTGGGAGGATATCTGAATAAGCTCAGTGTGCTCTCGAAGCGGCTGCACGATGCTGTGAGGGGGTCTGCCCGAATGTGCGTTTGAACGTTCGCGTGAACTGCGAGGCATTTTCAAAGCCGACATCCAGCGCGATCTCGATCAGGGGCGCCTTCGACTGGGCCAGGATCGATTTCGCCCGCTCCATGCGAACACGATTATAGGCCTTGGCAGGAGACATCCCGGTCTTGTCGATAAAGATCCTCTCCAGTTGCCGCCGAGACAGGCCAACCGTGGCGGCAAGCTTTTGAATCGACATGCTGCCATCGACGAACTGTTCCATCGTAATCATCGCCGCCTTGACGCGGGCGTCGTCATAGTCGTCGTAGAGCGGACGCCGGGGCTGTATGTCCGATGGAGTCCGGGCCTTTTCGATCTGAAGCACTTCAAGCGCGTTTCGTTCAGCGTCGCGGCTGATATATTTTCTGACCAGCAACGCCGCCATGTCGGCGGAACTGCTGCCGCCTGCGCACGATCCGCGCTGGCGATCGAGATTGAAGAGCCGGTCGGAGCGAACGCTAAGCTCGGGGAACCGCTCCCGAAACTCCTTGTAATGCAGCCAGCTCACACAGGATTCATGCCGCTTCATCAGGCCTGCTGCAGCAAGAATGAACGAACCCGTGCACACGCCGATCAGCGGCACCTTCTTGGCGTCGGCCTGCTTGAGAAAAGTGATGGTCTGCTGGTCGACAGGGTTCTCCACCGTCAGAAGGCCGCCGACGACCACGATGTAGTCGAACCTCGACGGATCGACGAAATCGGATGTCGGAGCAACCTGGACGCCGCAACTCGCGGTGATCAAGTGCCTCGTGCTGCCGATCACCTGCCAGTCTGCAAGGACCCTTCCGGAACGATCCTGCTCGTCGCTGGCAAGCCGCAGCGTGTCCACGAAGAGCGCAAAGGCGGACAGCGTGAATGATCGCGCCAGAACGAACCCAACCTTGAGCCGGCCAGCCGACTTCGCGTCGGCGTCTGCCTGTCGATGCTGCTCAGGTCGCATAGTCATCTCCTTGCCGCTTCTTACCGCGCCCCCGTCTTCTCAGACGAAAACGCGCTCATCGGATCTGAAAGCCATGCGCCAGCGGATCCCGATCGTCAACGAAAATGGTGTTGTGGCCGATGACGCGTGCCCAGCCTCCGATGCTTGGAAGAATACCGCTATGGGGCCCAATGCGTGCCTCGGCTTCGACCCGGCCCTCGAAGACGGTTCCGATCAGGCTTTCATGCCGATATCTCGACCCGACGGTAAGCCGTCCCTTCCCGTAGAGCTGGGCCATGCGGGCGGAAGTGCCAGTGCCGCCCGGCGAGCGATCGATGGCCTTCTCGCCATAGAAGACCGCGCAACGCCCATCCGAGGTGTCGTTCACGGGGCGGTCACACCAGATGGCATGATGGACGCCGCGAATCCTCGGATCGTCGGGATGAACGGGATCGCAAATATCGGCAAGCGCTGACCTGAGCTTCTGGCTGCAGCCGACGATATCCGATGCGGTCATGCCGTCGAGCCCGCTCCAGTTATCCTGCGGTTCGATGACCGCATAATAGTTGCCGCCATAGGATATATCGACGCGCAGGCGGCCCATTCCCGGCACATCGACCTCGACATCCGCCTCGTGCAGATAGCTTGCAACATTGTGGAGACGAACGGATTCGACATATCCGCCCTTTTCCTCATAGGTGACATCGACCCTCCCCGCAGGCGTCTCGATGGCAACCCTTCCCGGCTCCCGCGGCTTGACGAGCCCTTCCTCGATCGCGGCGGTCACGACGCCGATGGTGCCGGCGCCGCACATCGGCAGGCAGCCGCTCACTTCGATGAAAAGAACGGCAAAATCGCAATCCTCCCGGTAGGCCGGATAGATGATCGCCCCCGACATGATGTCGTGACCCCTTGGCTCGAACATCAGCGCCTGGCGCACCCAGTCGTGATCGCGGACAAAAATCTCCCGACGCTCGCTGATCGGCGCATGCGGAAGCAGTGGGCCGCCTCCGGCAACAAGGCGCACGGGATTTCCTGACGTATGGGAGTCGATGCAGAAGAAGCTGTTTCTCATCTTTTGGTGTCCTTGCTCATCTCGTCTTCGGCAGCCTGTCACGGTCGAGCAGACCGCGGGACAGCCGGTCGAGCAGAAGGGCGATTGAGACGATCGCCAGGCCCGCCCGCAGGCCAAGCCCCATCTCCATGCGCGTCAAGCCGCGCGTCACCTCCGCGCCGAGACCGCCGGCGCCGACGAGCCCGGCCAACACCACCATCGCCAGGGACAGAAGGATGCATTGGTTGAGCCCGACCAGGAGCGTCTGCCTGGCCAAGGGGATCTCGATCTTCCAAAGCACCGAACGAGGCGGCGCGCCGATGGCGCTGCCGAGTTCCACGAATTCTCTCGGCACCTGGTTGAACGCCAGGGTGGTCAGACGGAGCATCGGCGGAATGCCATAGACGATCGTGGCGATGATTGCCGGCACACGTCCAAGGCTGAAGATCATCACCGCAGGAATGAGGTAGACCCAGGGCGGCACGGTCTGCATCACGTCGAGAACCGGGCGAACCATCGCCTCCAATGTCTTGTGGCGCGAGCACAGGACGCCGATCGGGAAGGCGATGAGCACGGAGATCAAGACAGCGACCGTGACCAGGGATAGGGTCTGCATCGATGCCGTCCACAGCCCCATGAGGAGACAAAACCCCAGGCAAAGCCCCGCAAGGATCGCGGCGCGCAGACCGACGGCGACGAATGCCAGGATGACGACGATCGCGATAAGCCCATAGGGCGGCACGAAGAGGAGGGCCGCCTCGAATCCGGAAAGAACCGCTTCGATCAGGTAGCTGATCGCCGCAAACAGCGGATGAAGGTTGGTGTTGAGCCAATCGACTGACGGCGCCAAGAAAGCGCCGGGCGAAAACTGCAGGATGGACGGATTCATGACTTCCTCCCCGTTCCCAAACGAGCCGCGCTCTGAGTTATCCGGTCAAGCACCATGGTCAGAACCACGATGGCTATCGCTCCATTGATGGAGGTCGCGATGTCGAGCGTTCTGATCGCGCCGTAAATCGTCTCGCCGAGCCCGCCGGAACCGACGATGCCTGCGATCACGACCATGCCGAAGGCCATCATCAGGCTCTGGTTGATCCCTGCCATGATGCTCGGCAGCGCAAAGGGAAGGCGGATCTTGAAGAACATCTGCGCCGGTCTGATCCCAAGCGCCTCTCCAAGTTCGATGAACTCCCTGGGCGTCATCCGGATACCGAGAGACGTCAGGCGGATTGCCGGCGGCACGGCGACGATCACCGTCGCGATCAGTGCCGTCGCCGGTCCATAGCCGAGCAGGGCGATCGCCGGCAGCAGATAGATGTATGGCGGAAGTGTCTGGATCAGATCCAGGCCGGGCTCCATGAAGCGATCGAGGGCGGGGAAAAAGCCGGCGGCAATACCGATCGGGATCCCGATCGCCAGGGCGAGTGCGGTTGCGGTCAATACCAGCGCCAGGGTGCTCATCGTCTCCGGCCAGAGCCCCATGGAAAAACAAAGCGCCAGCGCGACGCCGCTCAGCACGGCGAACCAGACATTGACCAGCCGCCAGCCGATGAGCGCCACGATCAGCGCGACCAGGTAGAAAGGCGGAAGCTGCAGAAGCCAGAGGATCCCGTCATAGAGCCCTTCGAGGACCTGCCTGATAGAATCGAAAAGGAACTCGCCGTTGTCGCTCACCCACTCGAGCGCCGAGTCCGTCCATTCGTCAAAAAGATCGGTGAAGCCTGAACTATCCATGTCAATCAGCTCCAGTTGTGGGACGCCGCCGTGAGATCGTGGGTGGACGTCCCCTTGACGCCCATCAGGAGGCTGCGTGGCGTGACCACGCCGACGATCTGATCATTGTCGACGACGGCGATGGCATCTCGCTCCGACTGCATCGTCAATGTGATGAGTTCGTCGATGTCGGCATCCGGCGTCGTGCGCGCCAGCGATGCGATGTCGGAATTCGGCTGGCTCTCATGGAATTCGGCGACGCTGCGCATGACGGAATGCGCCTTGATCAGATGGAGGCGGGATATGCCGGCGACGAATTCGGCGACATAAGCATCTGCCGGGTTGAGGATGATTTCCTCGGCCGTGCCGGTCTGGATGATGACGCCGTCCTTCATGATCGCAATGCGGTCGCCGATCCGGATCGCCTCATCGAGATCATGGGTGATGAAGACCGCGGACTTGCCCAAGGCTTTCGTCAACTGCCGGAACTCGTCCTGAAGCTGACGCCGGATGAGTGGATCGAGAGCGCTGAACGGCTCGTCCATCAGAATGATCTCGGGGTCGGAAGCGAGCGCGCGGGCGAGCCCGACGCGTTGCTGCATGCCGCCGGAAAGCTCGTTCGGATATCGATTCACCCAGTCGGCGAGGCCGACCTTCTCGAGCGCTGCAACGGCGGTCTTGTTTCGCTCCGGCTTGGCAATTCCCTGTACCTCGAGGCCGAAGGCCGCATTTTCCAGGACTGTGCGATGCGGCAACAGAGCGACGCTTTGAAACACCATGCCGATGTTCCTGGCGCGCATCTGCCGGAGATCGACCGGCGACAGGGCGGCGAGGTCGCGTCCCTTGACGAGGACTTTGCCGGAGCTCGGCGTGATCAGCTTGTTGAGAAGGCGGATGAGCGTCGATTTTCCGCTTCCAGACAATCCCATGATGCAGAAGATTTCGCCGCGCCGGACCTCAATGCTCGCGTCGGACACGCCGACGACGCAGTTGAACTCCTTCAACACCTCCTTTTTGCCGAGGCCGCGCTCCTTGATCGACTTCATTGCCGCAGCGGACTTGTCACCGAAGACTTTCCAAAGGGATTGGCAGTCGATCAGGACGTCATTGATATCGGCATTTATGGCTTTCATAGCGATCCCCTTTGAGCCATTCGGCGCTGGCTTCTTCATTAGGTTTCAGGGTGACCGCCCGACGGATCGGACGGCCACGACGCGTTTAGTTCTTCCTGATGTTTTCCCAGCGCTTGATCAGGTCGGCATGGGCGCCGATCCAATCCTGCACGGCCTGGTCCATGGTCTTGCCTTCATTGACCGCGCCGTTGATGGCGGTGATGTCGGCGATCGGGACGTAGACGCTGGCCATAACTTCACGCGCATGCGGGTTCTCTGCGGAGAAGCCCTTGTGGCCGATCCAGTAGTAGCTCTGCGGCGGCGGGAATACGCCCTTCGGGTCCTTGAGGTACTTGACCTCGTACTTCTGAACCATCCAGGACGGCTCCCAGATCGTTACCGCAATCCACTCCTTGCGATCATAGGCGGACTTCAGCGCCGCCGTCATCGCGGCGGTGCTGCCCTCGACGAGCTGGAGCTTGAGGCCGTAGTCCTTGACCGCATTCGAGGTATCGCGCATCAGGCCCGAACCCGGTTCGATACCGATGATCTTGCCGCTGAACTTGTCGGCGTTTTCGTTGAGCTGTTCCAGCGAGTCGATCGGGACATATTTAGGAACCGCAACGCCCTGATAGAGGCCGTGCGAAACGGGCGAAATCTTTTCGAGGCGGTTCTTGTTCTTGTCCCAGTAGTCCTGCGCAACATAGTCCGTCTGCGAGGTGAGAACCTGGATGTCGCCCTTGGCGAGAGCGGCGTAGGCGATGCCCCACTCGGAGAACTCGGTGACCTTGACCGTATAGCCGGCGTCTTCGAGAACCTTCTTGGTGATTCCGGTGATGGGCGTCAGGTCCTCCCACGACATCGTACCCATGGTGATCGTCTTTTCTTCCGCGCGAGCAGGAAGGATGCTGACCCCGATCATCGCAGCGGCGCAGAGCGCCCTCCACAAATTTTTCATTGTTCTTACTCCTGTTTTACGTTCCCATTCTCATTGAAGTCTGCGAGCGGGCAGTCTTCATATTGCGTGGGCCGAGGGATCATCCCTCGCGGCCTGCGCGCAATTCCTGCAAACGGATCATCGCGTTGATGCCCAGCCAGGCGAACGGCTCCGGCGGGAGCCTCGAAGGCTCAGGGTGATCCATGTATTGTTCGAGATGCCGGGAGGCCGTTCGGGTCGCCAGTTCCGCCGCCATCATACCGGCGAGTGTGCTCTTGACCGTTCCAAGCCCGTTTTCGCAGCATGCGGAAAACAGTCCTTCTTCGATCTCGCCGAAGGCGGGCACGTGGTTCCGGCTGAGACACAGACGACCTGCCCAGCTATGTTCGAAAGGGACATTCGCGAGACCCGGGAACCGCGCGTCGAGCGCGTCTCGATGGGCCCTGGCCATCTTGCCCATGCGCCAGTCCGACGCCTCCAGCTTGCTTTCGTAGGTGTACTTCGTGCGGATTACGATCCGCGACTGGCCAGCGGAGGTAATCTTTCGAATCGTGGCTCCCATCGCATCTGCCGGGAGCAGCGCCCACTTGTCCTGCCCTGAGGCCTTCTGGCCGAAGTCGTCTGCTGGAAACGGCGCTGTCATCGAGGCATAAGCAAAGATGTGCATCAGGCGGCCGCGATAGTGCCCGAAATCGTCGATGTGGCCATTGACCCCGAGGATCACCTTTGGAGCGGTGACCTTCCCTCGGTTTGTCATGGCGGCCCAGGTGCCGCTGTCTTGCTTCAATGAAGTGACAGGAGAACGCTCGAAAATACTGACCCAGCCCGACAGGCCCGCCGCAAAAGAGCGGATGTAATCGGCGGGCTGGATAAGCACCGCTCCGGGCGTGTACAGACCGCCGGTGTAGTAATCCGATGCGGTGATCTCCCGCATCTCTTTCGCGTCGAGAAACGTATGCTTCTCGCCAGCGCCCCTCAGGGATTCTCCGAAGCTCCGGTTGAGCCTCATGCCGCGAGCAGTGGCCGCGGCGTTGATCTTTCCAGCCGGGTCGAATGTCGCGCGCGACATCCCATACTCCTCCGCCGCTTGCGCGGCAAAGGCTATCGCTGAGCGGTTCTGGGCCATCTCCAGCCGAGTGGCGTCCGCCTCTCCACTCGAATACTCCCCACCTGAAAGGTTGTGCGGAACGTCGATCATGAAGCCGGAATTTCGGCCCGACGTCCCCTTCCCCACTTCGCTCGCATCAAGGATGACGATCTTGTCATCCGGCCGAAGTTCGAGAAGACGGCGGGCCGCCGAGAGGCCAGCAAACCCCGCGCCGACGATCAGCCAATCCGCGGTCACATCGCCGTCGAGGGTCCGGACCGGGAAAGGACGTTTGCTGACCGCCTCCCAGCCCGAGACGCCATTCTCAACAGGCAAACGTTTGACCGACTTCGAGATCATCGGATGGTCTCGTCGACCGAGCGATCCGAGACGTCGATCCAGATCGTCTTGAGTTCGCAGTAGTTGTCGTGGGCGAAGACCGACTTGTCGCGGCCGCCGAAACCGGACTCCTTGTAGCCGCCGAACGGCGTGCTGGCGTCGCCTTCTCCGAAGCAGTTGACGGTGACGACGCCGGCGCGGATTTCGCGCGAGAGCTTGATGGCGTTCCTCAGGCTGCCGGTATAGACGGACGCCGTCAGACCGTAATTCGTGTCGTTGGCAAGAGCGATTGCTTCGGCAAGCGAATTGAAGGTGGTAACAGACAGCACCGGCCCGAAGATCTCTTCCTGGAAGAGGCGGCTGGCGGGCGTTACACCCTCGACCACCGTCGGTTCGATAAAGATGCCGCCATGCGTTTCGCCACCATGGGTGACCGTCAGCTTCTCCTTCCTGGCGCCGTCGAGGAAGGATTTCACCTTCTCGAAATGAGCCTTGCTGACAAGCGCGCCGATGCGGTTTGCGGGATCGAGCGGATCGCCGGTCTTCCATTCGCGCATATAGGCGCCGATGCGTTTCAGCAGCTCATCCTTGACCTTGGAATGAACGATGAGACGCGACGTGGCCGAGCAGTTCTCGCCCATATTCCAGAAGGCGCCGTTGACGACCTGCTCGGCAACGAGGTCTAGGTCTTCGGCATCGTCGAGAACGACGGCGGGGTTCTTGCCGCCGCATTCGAGCACGACGCGCTTGAGATTCGAGTCCGCTGCATAGCGCAGGAAGCGGCGGCCGGTAGGCGTCGATCCGGTAAAGGCCACCATATCGACATCCATATGCATGCCGATCGGTTCTCCGACTTCCTTGCCGCCGCCGGTCACGACATTGAAGACGCCGGCTGGAATGCCCGCTTCATGGGCAAGCTCGGCGACACGCAGCGTTGTGAGCGTCGTTTCCTGCGCAGGCTTGACGATCACCGAGCAGCCGGCAGCGAGCGCCGGACCGATCTTCCAGGCCAGCATCAAAAGCGGGAAATTCCACGGAAGCACGCATCCGACGACGCCGACAGGCTCACGCACGATCATCGTCAGCGCGTTGGCGCCGACAGGCGCGGTGTTGTCATAGAGCTTGTCGATCAGTTCGGCGTGCCAACGGATTGTGTGAATGGTATCGGGAACATCGACCGTCTGGCATTCGCCGACCGGCTTGCCGCTGTCGAGGCTCTCCATCACGGCGAGTTCGTGACGATTGTCCTCCAGCAGCCTGGCGAGCTTGAGGAGCACCGCCTTGCGTTCTGCCGGCGAACGCAGCCGCCAGCGGCCGTCGTCGAAGGCTTGCTTTGCCTTGGCGACGGCGGCGTCGACATCGGTGGCATCGCATGCGGCAATCTCGGCGAGAACCTCGCCCGTCGCGGGATTCGTCGAGGTGAATGTCTGCCCGGAATTGGCCGGACGAAATGCGCCGTCGACGAAGGCATTCGTCGGAAACTGAAGACTGGCGGCGATCGCCTTGTATTCGGAAGCGGTCAAGGGTTCATGCATGATTTGCTCCCGAGGTGATCTGGCCGACCGTGCGCTTCAACGTGGCGACGACGGTCTGGAGGGTTCGTTTTTCTTCGGAGTTGAGCGGCCGCAGCGGCGCGCGGACCGATCCGACATTCAGCCCGATCAATTCGCATCCATGCTTGATCGATTGGACGAACTTCCCGCACTCCAGGAAATCCATGAGCGGCAGCATCGCCGTCATGATGGCGCGGCCCTTGTCGAAATTCTTTTCGAGCACGCAGGCTTCATAGAGGGCGACATGTTCGCGCGGGAGGAAATTGGAGCCGGCGCAGACCCAGCTCTTCGCGCCCCAAGCGAAGAATTCGAGCGCCTGGTCGTCCCAGCCGCAGGACAGCGCAATATGGGGAAATTTCCGGGCTAGCAGGTGCAGATTGCCCATGTCGCCGGAGCTTTCCTTGATGGCGATCACGTTCCTGGACTTGCCGAGGCGGGAGAAATACTCCTCGCCCATCATCACGCCCATACGAGCCGGATAGTTGTAGAGCATGATCGGCAGGTTGGCCGCGCGGTCGACGGTCAGGGCGTGGACCGCATTCTCGCGCTCGGTCGGCAGCGCGTAGGGCGGTGACGACACCAGGATCGCATCCGCGCCGATTTCCTTCGCCGCCTTTGCGTATTCGACCGAATCTTCGGTCCGCGTGGCGCCGGTCCCGATAATGAGCGGCAGCCGCGTGCCGATGACGTCCCTCGCATAGGCCGCAAGCTCGAAACGTTCCTGGCTGCTCTGGGCGTAGTACTCGCCGGTCGAGCCGCCGACGATGATGCCGTGGACGCCCGCCTCGATCAGCGACTCGAGCACGGCGGCAAATCCAGCCCTGTCGATCTGACCAGTTTGGTCGAACGGCGTCACCGCCGGCGTATAGATCCCCTCAAACTTCACGACGATTTCTCCAAGAGGTGGGTGGCGGGGCCGCCGAGGAAGGCGTCTGCCTTGAGACCTTGCGGGGCGATGAACATCTCCATGTTCTCGCGGGACAATTCCCAGTGTTCGAAGACGAGGTCGACGACGGCATTCTCGTCGTGAGCGCCGAGCGCATCGATGAAGCCGTCATGATGGCCGACGGCCACTTGAAGCCGTCGCTTCATGTCCTCGTTCCTCGGCCGGAAGAAGGTGTGGCCGATACGCGCGTGGTCGATGAGCAGCCGGCCAAGGCTCGGCTGCAGATAGACGTTGCCCGACATCTCGCCGAATATTTCGTGGAAGCGATTGTTCGCGAGGACCATCGCCAGGGCGTCCATGTTCTCGCTGGCGGCGCGGAACCGCTCCTGGGTCTGCTTCAGGTCCGAAAGCTGAGTGGGCTTGAAGTTCTGCACGGCGAGACGGCCGATTGCCGCGTAGATCATCGGCGCGACGAGAAAGAAATTCCGCAGGGTGGAGTGGTTCATCGGGATGACCCGTGCGCCCCTGTTCTCGCGGATGTCGATATAGCCCTCACCGGCAAGGCGACGGAATATGTCGCGGACCGGCGTCCGGGAGAGCCCGTATCTTTCGCTCAAACTGGCCTCGTCCAGATCGGCGTCCGGGTCCAGTTCCATCGTCAGAATCTGCCGTTTCAGATCTTCGTAGAGATTGCTCTTGGGGGTCTTCGCCATCGTCATTCTCCGGCCGCTGGTTGCTCTACGCCGTGAAGATGGCACGCCTCTTAGGGTGAGTCAATAATTGTGTACATTGAGTACACAATTAGTATTTCTAAAATACACAATGATGCCGAGCAAAGCGTCCCCGGCGCGCGTCAGGCGTCATTTCAAAGCGCTGTCCAGGGATCGGCGTTCCGCGGCGGCGGCCATCGCGGAGCTTCCCAAGCGAATTATGGTGGCGGGTCTGTGAGAATTTCGGTGCAGTCGAGGTTGATGCGATTTTTATGCGCATCAACCTTGATCATCAGGCGTCGGAAGCTGGCTGCCGGCAAGCCGGTGCGCAGCCATCACGGACTTTCTCGATATCCGGTGGCGGCGGTTTTGTCGGGGAGCGCCGGCTCGGCGTCCCAGAGCATTTCCGCTTTCTCTCAAGTCACGGAAATGCTCTCTTTTGTTTTTAAGCAATCCCGGACGCAAAAACGCTGCGCACTTTTGCTGGGAATTGCTTTAGCCGATCACGAGGCCAGCACGCCGCTCTTCTTGGCGGTCCAGGTTGCGATGTAGTCCATAAGGCCAGGGTTTAGGCAATCGTAAGGCTCGAGGCCTGATGTCCTCAGCTGCGCCCTGACGGCGTCCATCTTCGCGGGGTCGAAGCCGCTTTCGATGATCGACGACACGAAGGCCGCAAAGCCCGGCTTCGCCCAGCCGCTTTCCTGGAAGCGTTCCGGATGGATGAACGACAATCCCTGGAACGGATGTTCGCGAACGACCGGCCCATACATATGCACGCCGCATTCCTTGCAGGCGGTGCGCTGGATCAAGGCGGCGGAATCGACGACAGCGAGCTTGTCGCCATTCTCCAAGACTTCGACACTTTCGGTCGGAGCGACCGCCACGACCGAAAAGACTGCACCTTCGGGCTTCCAGCACTTCGTGCAGCCGCAGGCGTGATTGTGGGCGATATCGCTCTTGATTCTTACCTTCACCGGATTGCTGGCGCACTTGCAGACGAGCGTCCCGCCTGCAAAAGCAGCGTCAGTCGCCCGAAAGCCTGAATCCACTGCCGGATGTATGGCTATGCTGGTCATGGGTTTCTCCTCCCCTTCTGGGCCGTTTGCGATATGCCCGGCCAAGCTCTGCAATCAGTCTCCCAATCTCCGCGCGTGCCAGCGCAGATGGTCTTCCATGAATGTCGAAATGAAGAAGTAGGAGTGACCGTAGCCTTCCTGCATGCGAAGCCGCAGGCTGATGCCGGCCGTCTCGCAGGCTTGCCTCAGCTCTTCGGGGCGCAATCCATCCTCCAGGAAGCTATCCGCCGTCCCTTGGTCGACGAGGAATTCCGGGAACCGGTGCCCGTCTTCGATCAGCGAGCAGGCATCATATGCCCGCCATTTCTTTTCATCCGATCCGAGGTATTTCTGGAATGCCGGCTTTGACCAGCCGGAGACCGATGGATGGCTGATCGGCGCGAAGGCCGAGCAGCTGCTGAAGCGTTCGGGGTTCTTGAGCGCGATCGTGATCGCGCCATGTCCCCCCATCGAGTGACCGAAGATTCCCTGTCGCGTCATGTCGACCGGAAATTCGGCCGCGATAAGCTTCGGCAATTCATCGACGATGTAGCTGTACATCCGATAGTTCTGTGCGAATGGCGGCTCGGTGGCGTCGACATAAAAACCGGCACCCTTGCCAAACTGCCAATTATCCGGCTCGTCTGGGACGGCATCGCCGCGTGGACTGGTGTCGGGGCAGACGATAACAATACCGAGTTCTGCGGCAAGACGCCGATACTCTCCCTTGTCCATGACGTTGGCATGGGTGCAGGTCAGACCGGAAAGGTACCACAGAACTGGCAGCTTCCGTCCTTTGGCCTGCGGCGGTAGAAATACCGCAAAGGTCATGTCGCAGTCGCAGACATCCGAGCGATTGACGTAAACGCCCTGGGTGCCGCCATGAGAATTGTCGGTCGAGATGGTTTTCATGACTCAGTAGACCACCACGCCGCGGATGCTCTTGCCCGAATGCATCAACTCGAAGCCCTTGTTGATGTCTTCGAGCGGCATGGTGTGGGTGATCATCGGATCGATCTGGATCTTGCCCTGCATGTACCATTCGACGATCTTCGGCACGTCGGTGCGCCCGCGCGCGCCGCCGAAAGCGGTGCCCATCCAGTTGCGGCCGGTGACCAGCTGGAACGGACGGGTGGAGATTTCCTGGCCGGCGCCGGCAACGCCGATGATGATGGACTTGCCCCAGCCGCGGTGGCTGGCTTCGAGCGCCTGGCGCATCACCTTGGTGTTGCCGGTGCAGTCGAAAGTGTAGTCGGCGCCACCGATCAGGTCGCCGTTGCGTTTGGTCAGGTTGACGAGGTAAGGCACGATGTCGTCACCGACCTCCTTCGGATTGACGAAATGCGTCATGCCGAATTTCTCGCCCCATGCCTTACGGTCAGGGTTGATATCGACGCCGATGATCATGTCGGCACCGGCAAGTTTCAGGCCCTGGAGCACGTTGAGACCGATGCCGCCGAGACCGAAGACGATCGCCGTGGCGCCGATCTCCACCTTGGCGGTGTTGATGACCGCACCGATGCCGGTCGTCACCCCGCAGCCGATGTAGCAGATCTTGTCGAAGGGCGCGTCGGGATTGACCTTGGCAAGGGCGATCTCCGGCAGCACGGTGAAGTTCGAAAAAGTCGAGCAGCCCATATAATGGTGGATCTTGTCCTTGCCGATTGAGAAGCGGCTCGTTCCGTCCGGCATCAGCCCCTGGCCCTGGGTAGCGCGGATCGAGGTGCAGAGATTGGTCTTGCGGGAAAGGCAGGAATAGCACTCGCGGCATTCCGGGGTGTAGAGCGGAATGACATGGTCGCCCTTCTTGACCGAGGTGACGCCGGAGCCGACATCGACGACGATGCCGGCACCCTCATGGCCGAGGATGGCCGGAAACAGGCCTTCAGGATCGGCGCCCGACAGGGTGAAATCGTCAGTGTGGCAGATGCCCGTCGCCTTGACCTCGACCAGCACTTCGCCGGCCCGCGGTCCCTCCAGCTGCACGGTCATCACTTCCAGCGGTTTTCCTGCCTGAACGGCAACGGCGGCGCGAACGTCCATCTTGATATCCTTCCTCTTAAATTGAATTCTGATGCTACATATTCCGATAGACCGGCTTCTCAGCGATCTGCTTCGCTGCGTGACCGCCGAGACTTCATGCTCTCGCCTTCGGCCTTTTCGTTCATCTCAGGCTCGTCGTTGCCAAGCACCCATCACGTCTCCCGCTCAACCTGGCACCAGACCGCAAGCAGAGGCCGGGCTGTGCATCTTATCGCGAAAGATTGGCCGGCGTCGTTCGCAAAGACCGTGCCGACACCGGCGGAGAACCACTCGGAATCGCCAAGGCGGATTTCGCCCGGCGAAAGCAGAATGAAGGCGCGCGGCTGCGTCTGAACATGATCCGGGAAACGGGTGTAGCGATCCATGTAGATCACGCCGACCCTGAGATCGGCGCGTTCCTCCATGCCGCCAGGACCGACCACGACCGCATGGGAATGCGTATCGCCAAAATTCAGGCTTGCAAACGGACCGGAGCGGCCGCGTCTCCAGAGCAGTTTGTCGGCGAGACTATGGAACTGGCTGGCGATCGCCTCGTATTTCCGTCCCGATTTCGCAAGATGGCCGATGGCGTCATCAAGCCCTTCCGGCGCGCCGGGAAGAGACCCGCCCTCCGGGCGCACCTTGCCGGTCTTGAGCAGTTTCTGGAGAACCTTGCCCGCGACGAAGCTGGCGACGGCAGGAGCCTCCGCCGACAACATCAGCCCGCCGACATCGTTGAGGAATTCCTGCAACGGCCGAGAACGTCTTTCCCTGCCGATGTCGTGTAGCCGTATGTATGCCGGCTTCTCGTCATCGTTCAGGAGAAGGTCGGCACCAGGTTTGATTGGACGTCCCACGACGCGCGCCACGTTCGGTCTCCCCCGCTAGAGTGCCTTTTGCAATTCCGGCAGGGCGTCGAAGAGATCGGCGACCAATCCGTAGTCGGCGACCTGGAAGATCGGCGCCTCTTCGTCCTTGTTGATGGCGACGATCACCTTCGAATCCTTCATGCCGGCCAGATGCTGGATGGCGCCTGAAATGCCGCAGGCGATATAGAGCTGCGGCGCCACCACCTTGCCGGTCTGGCCGACCTGCCAGTCGTTCGGCGCATAACCGGCATCGACGGCCGCACGGCTGGCACCGACGGCAGCACCCAGCTTGTCGGCGAGCGGCAGGATGACCTCCCTGAACTTCTCGGCAGAGCCGAGTGCCCGGCCGCCGGAGATGATGATCTTGGCAGAGGTCAGCTCCGGACGGTCGGAGGCCGACAGCGCGTCCCTGACGAAGGTCGACAGCCCCGGATCGGAAACCGCCGGGATCGCCTCGACGGTGGCCGAACCACCTTCCGGCGAAGAGGCAAAGGATGCGGTGCGCACGGTGATCACCTTTTTGGCATCGGTCGCCTGCACCGTCTGGATGGCATTGCCGGCATAGATCGGCCGCTTGAAGGTATCGGACGAGATCACCTCGATGATCTCCGAGACCTGGGCGACATCGAGCAGGGCTGCCACCCGCGGCAGCACGTTCTTGCCGACCGAGGTGGCGGCCGAGATGATCGTGTCGTAGCTTCCCGCCAGCGAGACGATCAGGTCAGCCAGCGGCTCGGCCAGATTATTGGCGAGTTCGTCGCTTTCGGCGAGCAGCACCTTGGAGACACCGGCAAGCCTGGCGGCGGCATCGGCAGCAGGCTTGGCAGCCTTGCCGGCAACCAGCACATGCACGTCGCCGCCAATCTTGGTTGCGGCCGTCAGCGTCTTGGCGGTCTGGTCGGACAGGCTGGCATTGTCGTGGTCAGCCAGAAGAAGAATGGTCATGATGATGGTTCCTGTTCCAACCTGATTACAGCACGCCGGCTTCGTTTTTGAGCTTGTCGATGAGTTCGGCGACCGACTTGACCTTGACGCCGGCCTTGCGGCCCGACGGTTCCTCGGTCTTCAAGACCTTGAGGCGCGGCGTGGTCGAGATGCCGAAATCATCCGGCGTCTTCTTGTCGAGCGGCTTCTTCTTCGCCTTCATGATATTCGGCAGCGAGGCATAACGCGGTTCGTTCAAGCGCAGATCCGTGGTGACGACCGCCGGCAGCTTGATCTCGATCGTCTGCAGGCCGCCATCGACTTCACGGGTGACCTGAGCCTTGCCATCGCCGATCTCGATCTTCGAGGCGAAGGTCGCTTGAGGCATGCCCAGCAGCGCTGCCAGCATCTGGCCGGTCTGGTTGCTGTCGTCATCGATCGCCTGCTTGCCGACGATGATCAGACCGGGCTGTTCGGCATCGGCCACAGCCTTGAGGATCTTGGCAACCGTGAGCGGCTCGATTTGATCGTCGGTCTCGACCAGGATCGCCCGGTCGGCACCCATGGCGAGTGCGGTGCGCAGCGTCTCCTCGGCCTTGGCAGGACCGATCGACACCACGACCACTTCCTCGGCCTTGCCGGCTTCCTTCAGCCGCAGCGCCTCTTCCACCGAGATCTCGTCGAACGGGTTCATCGACATCTTCACATTGGCAAGCTCGACACCCGTGCCATCCGGCTTCACCCGGATCTTCACGTTGTAGTCGACAACCCGTTTGACTGGGACGAGTATCTTCATGGGCAGCCCCCCTTTATTTCTAAACTGCTGGCCGTCAGTTCGGCCGTTCGGCAAGCAATGCCCAGAAGGCGAAGAACGGCGTGTCAAGCGACCTCATGGCATGTTTGATGCCGGGGACATTATAGAAGGATCCGCCGATACCTGGCGAAAACCAGTCCCCTTCCCCCTGCTGGAACTCTCCCTCGGAAAGCACGAGATAGACTTCCTCGGGCACATGGTCGTGATCGGGATAGCGCACGTGAGGCGCCATCAACGTCACGCCGATCCACAGGTCGCTCCGCTCCTCCAATCCTCCCGGGCCGATAATCATCACATTGGCATGCCCATCGACAAAATTGTCGCTGGCCGTGTGGTCATACTTGGTGCGCCGATGCCATTCAAGCATTGGCTCGATGCCTTTGAACCCCTCGATCAAACGCGTCAGCGAAGGATAGGACGTATCGACGGAAAGCGCCACATCAAGGAGAGCGCACGCAGGCAATCGGCCTCCCTCCCCCGCACGCGCCGTTCCCGGGCGCTCCAGCGCCGCAGAAATCTGACGAATCGAGCGGCGAGCCTCCGGGGTATTCGTGAACTGGTCGAAAGCCACAAAAATTGCATCCAGGAAAATCTGGAGGCTTTCATTGCGTAAACTCATGACATCACCTCCCGAGACGATCGGCCGACAAGCGGCCCACTCTTGCAATCAGATATCTTTCGCGATGCGCAACCCATCATAGACGGCTGCATGCGTGTTGCGCGCGGCAACGGCATCGCCGATCCGGAACAGCTGGAACTTGCCATCAGGATTGCGGATCACGGACTGAGGTTCTCCGGAAAGAAGCTGATCGTGCGACATTTCGCCGAGATTGCTCGAGCTGGGTTTCAGTTCGAAATAGAGTTCATCGAGCGGAATGGTCCCATGATTGACGACGATCTGGTCGAAGCTGTGCTGCTTGGCAATCCCGCCGTAATCGCTGCCGACATGGGCGACGAGCTGATTACCGCTCTTTTCGACGGCTTCCAGACGGTAGGTGACGGTGAAGGTCACGTCATGCTTCTGCAGAGACCGCATATAGGGCACGAGATTCATGGCCATGACCTCGGGCGCGAAGGACCGGTCCGGCGTCATGATCTCGACCTTGGCGCCTGCCTTGGCGAGAAACTCCGCCGCCTGCAGGCCGGCATGATCGCCGGCGTCGTCGAAGATCAGCACGTTGGTTCCAGGCTTCACGTCGCCGGAGATGATGTCCCATGACGAAACCACCAGGTCGTTGCCGCTCGCCAGGACCTCGGTATGCGGCAGGCCGCCGGTTGCGATGATGACGACATCGGGATTCTCGGCCTCGATGGTGTCCGCTTCCGCCCAGGTGTTGAAGTGGAAGGTGACGTCGTATTTCTCGCACTGGCTCATGCGCCAGTCGATGATGCTGATCATTTCCTTGCGGCGCTCGCTTTGAGCGGTGAGCCGGATCTGACCGCCGGGATTGTTCGCCGCTTCGAAAACGACGACCTGGTGGCCGCGTTCTCCGGCGACGCGCGCCGCTTCCAGACCGGCCGGGCCGGCGCCGACGATGACGACCTTTTTCTTGGCGTCGGCCTTCGCCACGATATGCGGTATGGTCAGTTCTCGGCCGGTGGCGGCATTGTGGATGCAGAAAGCGGCTCCGCCCTGGTAGATACGATCGAGACAGTAATTGGCGCCGACACAGGGACGAATATCGTCTTCCCGCTTTTCGATGATCTTGCGGACGATATGGGGGTCGGTCATGTGGGCGCGGGTCATGCCGACCATGTCGACCTTGCCGGAGGCGATCGCGTAGCGCGCGGTGGCGACGTCAGGGATTTTCGCCGCATGGAAGGTCGGAAAGTTGGTTGCGGCGCGAATTTCGCCGGCGAAATCGAGATGCGGCGAATTCGCCATGCCCTGGATCGGGATCACGTCGGTGAGGCCCGCATCGGTATCGATGTGGCCGCGAATGACGTTCAGGTAATCGATGAGGCCGCTTTCCTTCAGGCGCCGGGAGATTTCCAAGCCTTCGGCTTTGCCGGTACCGCCGGGAAGACATTCGTCGGCGGTATAGCGCACGCCTAGAATGAAGTCGTTCCCCACTCTTTGCCGGATCGCCTTGAAGACGTCGAAACAGAAGCGCAAACGGTTATCGAGCGATCCGCCATAGGGGCCGTCGAGCTCGTTGGTGAGCGGCGAGGTGAACTGGTCGATCAGATGGCCGTAGGCCTCCAGTTCGACACCGTCCATGCCACCCGCCTTCATGCGTTCGGCAGCGTCGGCGAAATCCTTGATGATGCGCTCGATGTCCCAATCTTCCACCTTCTTCGGGAAGGCCCGGTGGGACGCTTCGCGCTGATGCGATGGCGCCACCACAGGCAGCCAGTCGCCCTTGTCCCAGCGTGTGCGCCGGCCGAGATGGGTGAGCTGGATCATGATCGCCGCTCCCTCTTCATGCACGGCGTCGGTCATCTCCCTGATCCAGGGCACGATCTCGTCCTTGTAGGCGAGCAGGTTGTTGAAGACCGGCGGGCTGTCCCTGGAAACCGCGGCCGAGCCGGCCGTCATCGTCAAGGCCACGCCGCCCTTTGCCCGCTCCACCGTATAGGCGCGATACCTCTCCTTCGGCATACCGTCTTCCGGATAGGCCGGCTCGTGGGAGGTGACGATGATACGGTTGCGCAGTTTCAAATGCTTGAGCTGGTAGGGCTGCAGAAGGGGATCGTTCGACATGGGCCGTGGTTCCGGATTAAAAACGTCAGAGCCGACGCTAGGCACAATGTACATATGTGTCAATGTTGAAAACATGTGGGTCGTCATTTTCGACACTAATGTACATTTTCCTTGTGCGCTGCCGTATAATTTGATAGGAGATAGTCTATGGATCAGGCTCTGAACGACACTGGCTGGCGGGGATCACAAGAGGGATGGCTGGAAGCAGCTTACCACTCGCTGCTGGATTCCGGCGTGGATTCGGTGAAAATTCTGCCGCTGGCGAAGAGGCTCAATCTCTCGCGCACGAGCTTCTACTGGTTCTTCAAGGATCGGGAGGAGCTGTTGGCCGGGCTCGTGGCGCGGTGGCGCGACAAAAATACCGGCAACATCGTCAAGCAATCCGAAGCCTACGCGGAATCGCTCGCCGAGGCGATGCTCAACGTCTTCGACTGCTGGCTCAACAATGATCTGTTCGACGCCAGGTTCGAATTTGCCGTGCGCAGCTGGGCGCTGCAGTCCGACGAGATTCTCGCCGAGGTCCGGCAAGCCGATCAGCTCCGGCTGGAAGCCCTCAAGCGCATGTTTATCCGGTTCGGGCTACCAGAAGCGACATCAGATGTCCGAGCGCGAACAACTTACCTCGTGCAGATCGGATATATCTCCATGCAAGCTAAGGAGGAACTCGCCGTCCGCATGAAACGGATTCCCGAATATATCGCGATCTACACCGGCGAAGTGCCGCAGCAGAGGGAGCTCGATCGCTTCTTCTCCCGGCATGGCTATAGGCCGGGTTAGGGAAAGCCGAGATGAGCGTTTCCTTGAGGATCGGTATAATTGGTGGCGGCGGTTGGCTTGGCGGAGCAATCGCCGGCTCGATCCTCGATGCCGGCCTGGTCGAACCTCAAAAACTCTCCCTCTCCTATCGCAGCGAAGAGCCGCGCCGCTTCCCGAATTCTTTCTTGACCACCGACAATCAGGCGCTTGCCGACCGTTCGGACGTGATCATTCTTTCCGTCCGCCCTGATGACTGGCATGCTCTTGATGTCGATGCCGGCGGCAAGCTCGTCATCTCAGTCATGGCGGGCATCCGCCTGGACGCACTTTCGGACCGCCACAACACCGGTCGCGTCGTCCGCGCCCTGCCGAATGCCGCCGCCGAATTGGCCAAGTCCTATACACCCTGGATTGGCGCGAGCGATGTCACCGAAGACGACCGGGCGCTCGTCCGCGCGATTTTTCAGGCATGCGGATCTGAGGACGAGGTCGCAAGGGAAAGCGACATCGATTACCTCACCGGCCTGTCCGGGTCCGGACCGGCTTTCCCGGCATTGCTCGCCGCCGCCATGATGAGCGATGCCGTCGCCCATGGCCTGCCGGCGGAGATTGCGCGGCGCGCCGTCAACACGGTGATGACAGGCGCCGGTCGCCTGCTGGAGCGCCACGACGAATGTCCCGATGAGGTTGTTCAAACCTTTGTCGGCTATCGCGGAACCACGGCGGCGGCCATCGAAGGCATGCGCGCGGCCGGGTTCGACGCTTCGGTTGCGGAGGGACTATCGGCAGCATTCAAGAAATCGGTGAGTATGGGAGACGCTTCCTGACAACCGTTGGAGCGGGTCCTGCGGCGCCCCGCTCAGCAAAACTGGCCGCTAAACAGAGGGAACGAGAATGAAAAAACTACTCGCATCGACATGTCTGACGTTTGGCCTGATGGGCGGGGCGTCTTTCGCCAGCGCCGCCGAATGCGGCACTGTGACCATTGCCAGCATGAACTGGCAGAGTGCGGAGGTTCTCTCTAACCTCGACAAGCTCATCCTGAACGAAGGTTATGGCTGCGCCGCCGAAATCACCGTCGGCGATACCGTCCCGACGATTACCTCGATGGCCGAAAAGGGCCAGCCGGACATCGCGCCGGAAGCCTGGATCGACCTGCTGCCGGATGTCGTCAAGAAGGGGACGGATGAAGGCCGGATCGTCCAGGTCGGCTCTCCGCTGCCCGATGGCGGCGTACAGGGCTGGTGGATTCCCAAATATCTGGCCGACGCCCATCCCGATATCAAGACCATCGGTGATGTGCTGAAGCATCCGGAACTCTTCCCCGATCCTGAGGATTCGAAGAAGGGCGCCATCTACAACGGGCCGCAGGGCTGGGGCGGCACCGTGGTGACCACGCAGCTCTACAAGGCCTTCGAAGCCGAGAAGGCGGGCTTCACCCTCGTCGACACCGGTTCAGCTGCCGGCCTCGACGGTTCGATCGCCAAGGCCTACGAACGCAAGGAAGGCTGGGCCGGCTATTACTGGGCGCCAACCGCGCTGCTCGGCAAGTATCAGATGGTCAAGCTCGAAGCCGGCGTGCCGAACGACGCCGCCGAATGGAAGCGCTGCAATACCGTCGCCGATTGCCCCGATCCGAAGCCGAATGCATGGCCGGTCGATCACGTGGTGACCCTGGTTGCCAAGCCTTTTTCGGAAAAGGTCGGGCCTGAGGTCATGGACTACCTGACGAAGCGCTCCTGGAGCAATGAGACGGTCAACAAGCTGATGGCGTGGATGACCGACAACCAGGCAACCGGCGAGGATGGTGCCAAGCACTTCCTGAAAGAAAACAAGGACCTGTGGACCAAGTGGGTCTCGCCTGAGGCAGCTGCGAAGATCGAAGCTGCTCTTTAAGACCGACTATTGCGGTGCGCCTAAAGCGCACCGCCTCTCGCTGCCGATAAAATCAAAAAGACTGCCGCGGCTCTTTGAAGAAAAAGGGGAACCGAATGGAATGGTTTTACAAATTCCCGCATATGGATGACGACGCCCTTCGCAATCTGAAGAAGGCGATCGATGACGGCTTTCGCACATTTACCCGCACCTATGGCGACGCAATCGAAAGCCTCTTCTCCCCGCTGCAGCATTTCCTCATCGCCGCCGACCGCTTCATGACGCAGACGCCGTGGCCGATCATTACTGCAATCATCCTTGTCATCGCATGGTTTGCGAGCCGCAGCCTGAAGATCGTCTTCGGCTGTCTCGTCACGCTGCTGCTGATCGGCTATTTCGACATGTGGGACGATACGATGCGGACGGTCTCGATGATCTTCGTCTGTACCGTGCTCTCCATCGCCATCGGTATCCCGATGGGGATCTTGATGGCGCGTTCCGACCGGCTGCAGCGCATCATCAATCCGATCCTCGACGTCATGCAGACGATGCCGAGCTTCGTCTATCTCATCCCTGTCGTCATGCTGCTCGGCATCGGCAAGGTGCCGGGACTGATCGCAGTGGTCATCTATGCGATACCGCCGATGATAAGGCTGACCGACCTCGGCATCCGCCTGGTCGACAAGGACGTGCTCGAGGCGGCCGACGCCTTCGGAACGTCGAGTTCGCAGAAACTGTTCAAGGTCCAGCTGCCGTTGGCGCTTCCCACCATCATGGCCGGCATCAACCAGACCATCATGATGGCTCTCGCCATGGTGGTCGTCGCCTCGATGATCGGCGTCCAGGGCCTGGGCCAGCCGGTTCTGAAGGCCATCGCCAACCAGTACTTCACCCTGGGTATTTTCAACGGCCTTGCCATCGTCGGCATCGCCATCATCTTCGACCGGGTCAGCCAGGCGTATGGCAAGAGGCTCCAGAAGCATCGGGAGATCGTCCATGGCTGATCAACGTTTCGGCGGCATCAAGATCCGCCACCTTTACAAGATCTTCGGTCCCAACCCTGCCGCTCATGTCGATGCCGTCAAAAAGGGATTGTCGAAGACCGAGCTCAACGAAAAGCACGGCCACGTGCTGGGCCTGAAAGATATCAATGTCGAGATACCCTCGGGCCGCATCCAGGTCATCATGGGCCTTTCGGGTTCGGGCAAGTCGACGCTCATCCGCCACATCAATCGTCTGATCGATCCGACCGCTGGCGAAGTGCTTGTCGACGGCGTCGATGTCGTGAAAATGAACGAGACCGAATTGCGGACGTTTCGCCGGCACCAGACGGCAATGGTGTTTCAGAAGTTCGCGCTTCTGCCGCATCGGAATGTTCTCGACAATACCATCTTCGGCCTCGAAGTGCAGGGCATGGAGCGCTCGAAAGCCGCCGACGTCGCCATGCGCTGGCTGGAGCGGGTCGGCCTGAAAGGTTTCGAGAGCAAATACCCCAACCAGTTATCGGGCGGCATGCAGCAGCGCGTCGGGCTGGCGCGAGCCCTCTCGAATGATGCTCCCGTTCTGCTGATGGACGAGGCCTATTCGGCGCTCGATCCTTTGATCCGCACGGATATGCAGACGGTCCTTCTCGATATTCAAAGGGAGATCAAGAAAACCATCGTCTTCATCACCCACGATCTCGATGAGGCCCTTCGCCTGGGCGATCAGATTGCGATCCTGCGCGATGGCGAAGTCATCCAGCAAGGCACCAGCCAGGACATCGTTCTGCGTCCGGCCGACGCCTACATCGCCAACTTCGTCAAGGAGGTCAATCGAGGCCGGGTCATCCAGGTCGATGCCGTCATGACACCCTTGCATTCCGGTGCTGCGCCCGGCGGATTGACGATTGCATCAGGTACGACCGTCGAAGAGGCTGTGCGGATGTTGGCAGCGGCGCCGGACGAGGATGCCAGGGTGATTTCACCATCCGGGGAAGCTTTGGGGCTTGTCACCTTCCGCCAGCTCGCGGGTGCAATGGTGAACTCGCAGGAGGTGGCTCCCCGACGCGATAGCGCGCTTTCAGTCGCCCTCTGAAGTGCGTCGCAATCAACATGCGGCCATCTCTGCAGCGGCCAACTGACTGGGCGAAGAACTGCGTTCGTATGGTTGCGATGTCGTTGAAATCGGAGACTGCGTCGCGCCAGGCACCCTGCGCCTTCTATGAGGGTAGACGAGCGGCATTGGAGCTGTGATGGCAAAGCAGAGGATGAGAATGCCGATCGACGAGCTCCGCCAATTGGCGCTCGAAGCCTGCCTCGCCTGCGGCGGCAGCCCGGCCATGGCGACGGCGCTCGTCGATGCAACACTGTCGGCCGCCTGCTTCGGTCGTACCGAGCTGGGTTTTCCGCATTTCGTCGATTATCTCACCAGCCTGCGCGACGGGCGGATCAACGGAGACGCCAAGCCCCGCTTCGACTACGTGCTGCCGGCCCTGATTTACGCCGATGCGGACGGCGGCATAGCGCAGCTCGGGTTTGACCTGATTTACGACGACTTCGTAAAGCGCGTGAAAACCTTCGGCATTTCAGTCTTCACGCAAAGAAACAGCTATACCGCCGGGGAACTGGGATATTACGTCCGGCGCCTCGCTGAGGACGGGTTGATAGCCATCACCGCCGCCAACGGACCGGCCTTGATGGCCGCCGCCGAAGGCGGGGAGCGCGCCTACTGCACAAATCCGCTCGCTTTCGGCGCGCCTTTGCCGGAACCCTTGCCGCCCCTCGTCATCGACCAGGCGACGAGTGCGACGGCCTTCATAACTCTTGCCGAGGCGGCAAGGGAACAGTCGCCGATTGCGCACGGCATAGCCATCGACGAGACCGGCGCAATCACCACCGATCCTGTCAAGGCGATGCTCGGCGCCCTCCTGCCCTTCGGCGGCTATAAGGGCGCCAACATCGCTCTTATCGTCGAGATGCTTTCCGCGGGTCTTTCCGGGGCCGCCTGGTCGCTCGATGCGGGCCACTTTTTCTCGGGCGAGCACCCGGTGAATGCGGGAATGACCGTGATCGCGCTATTCCCCGCGGCCGTGGATACAGGTTTCCCGGATCGCGCCGAAGCCCAATTGGAACGGCTGCGCTCCAAGGGAGTCCGTATCCCCGGAGACAGAGCAATGCCCGCGAGCGCGGAAACCGATAGTCTTGACGTCGATATAGGCGTGTTGGAAACGATCCGTCGCTTGTGCCTTCGGTGAGAAAATCATTACTCAGCTCAAAGAATCGAATGCATCGTGCCCGGCGGCAGCATGCCGAAGTTCCCATCGTTCGTGCTAAATGAGAAATTGAAGATCTCTATCCACTCTGCGCAGGCCATGACGCGGAACACGCGGCTTCCACGAAGCGCTTGCCTATACATTTTGCGCAAGGTCAGTCCAGACTGCGTCACGAAAAGCCGGTTGGCCGACAATATCGGGGCCTGACAATTGCTCCATAGCTAAGGAACAGTAAGATCAATCTCGACCAAGGCCATGATGGTTGACGGTCCCAAAACCAAGCCCTTCCATCCGTTACCCCCAAAGGATGAAAGGGATCATACATACGCACTCCATCCCGTGCGTATGCTTGCATGCCTGTCTGCCTGCCGAAGGCCATCTTTAAGCGGTCCACTAAGAACCTTCGGCAGGCGACTGCGCAGCTCGCGAATTGGGGCGCTCTCTATAAGCTTCAGATGATGCGCATCGCGGCAAGATCGCCGCGGTTGAACCTGTGGCGTGGCGGCTACAGCTGTAAAATCGCTCCTTCAGCGTAATCGTTTTATCAGCGGGTTGTCATCATCGCCGGCAGCGTGACGTCTTGCCAATGGCCGCGGGTTCTGTCAGTTCCTGATCTGGATGGGAACTAATGCATTCAACGGGTTGGTCTTTTTGACGTCTGCCATACCCGAATTCGGCCTGCATCAGCTGGCACAAGCCGCTGATCTCGATGCCGGTATGACGCGGAGATCCACCTGCTCCGTTGCAAGCTGCTGCACTCTATCCAACAATCGTCTAATATACGTCCTAGGCCGCTCATCCATGCCGTCTACAGGCTCTGATGAAGCGCCGCAGCGCAGGACGACCATCCATGACGACTGGCAAGGCTGGCAGAGGTACGTGCACCAATCCGACACTCTCGCCGGCCGCGCGTCACGCTGGCACCTGCGAGCGCTGGAGAAAAGCATGTCGAAACAGCCACATCGAACAATGGGAGCAGCATGACGGAAAATAGCACTGCGCCATTCTCATTCCGATTTAGCGGTTCGTCCTTCGACAACATGGTCGAAACGCTCGGGGGGGCTTTTGGCGCATTTGATGCCGAGCCTGTCGGCCGCGCCCAGGACTTCCATTGGGGATTGGATTTCTCGGTATGTGACAACGCCGTCCTGCTCACCGGTTATCATGAGGCGGAGTTTCAGTTCAATATCGAGCCGACCGTCGATACGGCCGAATACCTGTCGATCGTCGTGCCGCGCAGCGGCGGCATGGGGGTAACCTATGGGTCCCGTGTCGCCGAGGCCGGGCAAGGAAAATTGCTTCTTTATAACAATTTCGAGCCCAATAGCGTCATCATGCATGGGCGATCGAACGTCATCGACGAGTTGCTGATCAACTGGCCTCTCATCCTGCAAACGATCGGCCAGACGTTCGAGATGCCGTTCAGCGGCTCCCTTGACCTGCTGCCCGAACTGGATCTGTCCAAACCGGAAGGCCGGTTGATCAACAATCTCACGGAAACGATCATCTCAGGCATGCGCGACGATGGCCCCTTGCTGCAGTCGCCGATCGCCATGGCGCATATGACGCAGGCGCTCGCCGATCTGGTTGTGCGCCTGGTGCCGCACCGGCTGTCGCATTTCCTGGAGAATGGCCCCGCCCTGATCGCCCCGCGACATGTGCGCCGGGCGATCGAATTCATGCACGCCAATATCGATCAGCCGATCACAATGCCGAAGGTGGCCGAAGCGGCCGGCGTATCCAGCCGGGCGCTCGAAACCGGTTTTCGTGCCTTCAGAGGAACCTCTCCCGCTGCCTATCTGCTGACGCTTCGGCTGCGTGCCGCGCGCCAGGATCTGCTCGATCCCGAGAGCAAGGAGACCATGAAGGCCATCTGCCTCAAATGGGGCTTCTTTCATTTCGGCCGGTTTTCCGCAGTCTATAAGACGACATACGGAGAATACCCTTCCGATACCAGGAAGCGCGTGATGCGGCGATAACGCATGGGGGTTTACGTCTCGTCTCGCGGCGGCAATGTGTAATGCACTCTCATTGTCCTCAGATCCCGCTTGACGATCTGCAGCATCCCTTCGCGTTCCGCCAGGGCGTTGAGCTCCCTGAGCACGAGAGAATGCGCGATCCCCAGCATGCGCGCAAAGGTGCGACTGTCACGGGCAATCCCCAAATCCGCGGCGACAAGGAGACCGGCCTGGATGGGTGTCAGCCTGTTATCCCTGCCTTGCGCCGCAGCGACGAGGGCGAGAAAGCGATCGGCCTCCGACGCTTCTTCGCTCACGCGGCTTTTCGCCGGCGGAAGGACACCATGATCGATTTCGAGGTGGGCGTATCGCTTTCCCTACCCGCGCTGCCAAGCGGCACGAGCACGTTCAGCTCGGGATAATATCCCGCTATGCTTCCCCTCGGAATATCATGGGGCACAAAGCGGAAATCCTCTGCGATGCGCTCGATACCGTCATCATGCTCGCCGATCACGTCGACCCGGTCGCCGGCCTTGGCATTCATCGCCGTCAGGTCGGCTGGGTGAATGAAGATGACCTGCCGCTCCCCATAGACGCCGCGATATCGGTCATCGAGACCATAGACCGTCGTATTGTATTGATCGTGCGATCGGAACGTCTGCAGGGCGAAACGCCCCTCTCCCTTTCGCGCCCGCTGATGCACCGTCTCCTCCGGAAGCGCCTCCGAAGAAAATGACGCCTTGCCTGCCGGTGTATGCCACTCCCGATGGGCGGCCGTGTTGCGCAGGTGGAAACCGCGCGGCTTGCGCAGGCGCTTATTGTAGTTTTCGAAACCGGGAATGGTCGCCTCGATGTGATCGCGGATGCGGTCGTGGTCGTCGGCGAGCTCTGCCCAGTCGACCACGGCGGGGCCGACCGTCGCCTGTGCAATGCCGGCAATGATGGCGACTTCCGAGAGGAGATGCGGCGAGGCCGGGCGATTGATACCGGCAGAACCATGCACCATGCTCATCGAATCCTCGACGCTCACGAGTTGGGAGTTGCCCGCTGCGTTCAGATCCATCTCGGTGCGCCCGAGGCACGGCAGGATGAAGGCCGTCTCGCCGGGCATGAGATGCGAATGATTGGGTTTGGTCGCGATGTGCACAGTCAGCTTCAGCCGCCGCAGCGCCTTTTCAACGAGTGCGCTGTCAGGCGTGGCGCGCGCGAAATTGCCGCCAAGCCCGATGAAGGCATCAGCCGAGCCGTCGAGCATCGCTCCGATCGCGGCAAGGACATTGTGGCCATGTTCGCGGGGAACACTGAAGCGGAAGTGCTTTTCCAGCGCATCGAGGAAATCCTCCGATGGCTTTTCGTTGATGCCGACGGTGCGGTCACCCTGCACGTTGGAATGGCCGCGAACCGGGCAAAGGCCGGCACCCGGCCGGCCGATATTGCCGCGCAGGAACATGAAATTGGCGATCTCGCGGATCGTCGCCACGGAATGCAGATGCTGGGTTACACCCATCGCCCAGGTGCAGATGACCCGCTCGGCGTTGACATAGACATCGGCCGCCCTCTCGATCTCCTGCCGGCTCAGTCCCGATTGGTCCTCGATGTCAGCCCAGTTCGTCGCCTCGACCGCTGCCTTGTATTGCGCAAAACCCGCGCAGTGTTCGGCGAGAAATGCATGGTCGAGAACAGAGGGCAGACCGGCGGCGACCGCTGCATCCTCTGCAGCCAGCACGACCTTCGCCATCCCGCGCACCGCAGCCATGTCGCCGCCGAGTTGCGGCTGGAGATAAAGGCTGGCGATGTCGGTCGAACCGCCGCGCAGCATCTCGATCTTGTCCTGCGGGTCGGAGAAGCGCTCCAGGCCGCGTTCACGGATGGGATTGAAGACGACGACGCGCGCGCCGCGGATCGCCGCCCGGCGCAAGTCGCCGAGCATCCGCGGATGGTTGGTGCCCGGGTTCTGCCCGATCACGAAGATCGCGTCGGCCTCTTCAAAATCCTCCAGCAGCACGGTGCCCTTGCCCACGCCGACCGCCTGGCGCATGGCGATGCCGCTTGCCTCGTGGCACATGTTGGAGCAGTCGGGAAAATTGTTGGTGCCGTAGACGCGCACGAACAGCTGGTACAGGAAGGCGGCCTCGTTGCTCGCCCGGCCCGACGTGTAGAATTCCGCCCGGTTGGGGCTATCGAACCCCCTCAGAATGCTGCCGATCTCGGCAAAGGCATCCTCCCACGCGACCGGCAGATAACGGTCGCTCGCCGCATCGTAGCGCATCGGATGCGTAAGGCGGCCGTTGAGTTCCAGTTCATAATCCGTCAGCCGGCGAAGCTCAGATACCGTATTGTCAGCAAAGAAGGTGGGCGTTGCCCGCTTCTCCGTCGCCTCCCAGGCGACGGCCTTCACGCCGTTCTCGCAGAACTCGAACGACGATCCATGCTCTGGATCGCCCCAGGCGCAGCCCGGGCAATCGAATCCATCCGGCTGGTTCGCCTTCAGCATCGTCCGCGCGCCTGAAATGGGCATGCCGCTTTGAAGCAAACGCTTGCCGCAGCTCTTCAAAGCGCCCCAGCCGCCGGCTGCCGCCGATTTCTTACCAATGAATTTTGTGTCCATGCGCCCTGTATTGTCGAAGCGACGAAAACATCAAGGGCGCACGAGCGATGGCACGATAGGAAAAACCTATCAAGGATCTAACCGGCGTCCTTCATGGCATGCCGTTCGTCGGGCGAATGTGCCAGGATGCGATTGCGACCTTGGGTCTTGGCGTCGTAAAGCGCGGCATCGGCCTCGGTCAGGAGGCGGTTAGGGTTGACCCTCAAGGTGGCTCCCGTCGCGCAGGATATGCCGATGCTGGCGGTCACCCGTCCGAATTCACTGCCGGAATGAACGATATTCTCCTGGCTGAGGAGACGAGCGAATTGCTCGGCAACGATCATTGCCCCTTTCGCACTGGTTGCGGGGAGCAGAACCACGAATTCCTCTCCGCCGTAGCGCGCGACGATGTCTGCCGGCCGGCTTACCGACTGGCGCAGACACTTGCTGACGACACGCAGGCATTGGTCTCCGGCGGGATGGCCGTAGGTATCGTTATATGCCTTGAAGCGGTCGATATCGACCATCAGAAGGCTGAACGGCGTGTTTTTCCTGGCGCTGCCTGCGGTCTCACGGGCGAAAGCTTCGTCGAAGGCCCGGCGATTGACCATGCCGGTGAGCCCATCGGTCTCGGCCAGATTCTTCAGCTGCTCCGCCGACAGCCTTAGCGCGATTTCCGCCTGCTTCGTCGCGGTGATGTCCGAGACAACGGCCATCGCCGTGCCGTCTTCCGCAAGCCTTGTCCGGATGCTGCGCCAGTCGCCGTTGTGAAGCTGAACCTCTTCGTCCTTGTTGCTGTGCAAGGTAGCACTGGCGGCCTTGATCCACTCTTCGCGGTCATTGTCCGGAATACCGGCCCGCTCGCCTGTTTCGGCGACGCGGCGAAGAATGTCGCTGATATGCGCGCCAACCACGCGGGCGTCCCCGGATAGCGGAAACGCGGTGCGATACTGCTCGTTACAGAAAACAAGAAAACCCTTGCTGTCGTACATCGCGATACCATCGGACATGCCGGCCATCGCATGCGACAGCAGGTTCTTGCTTTCGCGCAGTTCCCGCTCCAGAGCAGCACGCTCCGTCACATCACGCGTTACCCCGGCAAGGCCGATCACCCGCCCCTGTCTATCCCTCAGCGGCACCTTGGAGGAGAGCAGGTATCTGCCTTCGATGCGCTCGGTGGAGTCGATCAGAGGCACGCCAGTGTCCATGACCTGCTGTTCGAGATAATACAATTCTTCGGCGAGCGGCCGTGACAGAAGATTGAAATCCGACAATCCGGTCATCTCTGCCGTCGTCTTGAAACGATAGAGGCGGATCATATTTTCATTGACGGTGATGAACCGGCTGTTTCGGTCCTTCACGTAGAGATAGTCGGGCGACTGCGAAAACGCGGTCACCAATATGCTTCGCTCCAGGTCCCATTGCTGTGTCTTCAACAGCACGAAACCACAGAGCACGGTCGCCAGGCAGTTCAAAACGGTCATGGGCAGACCGATGATGGCCAATATGCGGGCGTGCACCAGAGTGGGAAGCACCGCCATCAAAACAACAAGTGCGGCGCCGAGCGCGAGGCTCAGCAGTGCAATGTCCATGAACCCGGGAGATCTCTTCCGGATCCAGAAATTGGCAGCCAGGCCGATGCCGGTCGCGACAGCAATTGCGATCAGACCATCGACCATTGCCGTGCCGCCGACACAGAAGCGGAAGGCCATTGCCAGCGACGCCGCAAAGGCCGCCGCGATCGGTCCACCAAACATGCCCGCCAAAGCAAGCGGCGAGAAGCGCATGTCGATATAGATGCCGGGATTGACTTCGACGGCCAGCAAAATGGATCCGATGGAGGCGCCGCCGGCTATGATTCCGAAGGCGATTTTTTCCTGTATGGCCGAACGACGCTGAAATTGGATCGAGAAATGCGCCCATAGCGAAATCGCCAGGCACACGAATGACAGGTTGCCACCGAATTGCGTCCAGATGCCATTCACTGCGTTGGATCCACCTTCCAATACATGTACAGAACCAATCATAGGGCAACACTGGTTTGAGCTTCGTTAAACTGGAGACCTATCAGGCTATACTCGTTTGCTTATGCGTCTCCAGGCCGGTCGGCGGCAATACGGCGACAGGAAAGCGGCGACTGCCGCGACGATGCGGTATGGGCAAGCAGGGCCTGCTGCCAGATTTGGTCACATGAGAAATAGGCGAAACCGGAATTAAAGGTCATGCTCCAGGACGGCAGGGGACATCATGTCCGCAACGCCCTGCGGTTCAACGGCTAGCACCCGATGGATAAGGCATGTTTAACAACGGCATCCTCTGCATCAGGACACCTAGCCCAATGACGCAATATAGCGTTATCCGGATAAGTCTGCGCAATCGGGCCATTCCTTGAGGTGAAAGCAGTCGCGAACCCACAGCGCCCGCGTCATGCCGTCAGCAGCCGAGGCTGCCGACGGCATCGCCTACCACTTGTCTTTTACTTGCAGATCGCCGCCGTCAAGAAGCCGCGCATCGCCTCGCCATAAGGCGGCCGCATCATGTATTCCGCTTCGACCATCCTGCTCTGGTGATAGACGGCGCGCGGGTGCGAGAAGGCGAGGAAGCCGAACTTCCCATGATAGGCTCCCATGCCCGAATGGCCGACGCCGCCGAAGGGCAGGCCTTCCGCCGTGACGTGGCTCATGCAGTCATTGACCGTCACCCCGCCGGAGGTCGTGTTGTCGAGGACGCGGCGTTCCTCTTGCTGATCCTGGCTGAAGTAATAGAGAGCGAGCGGGCGCGGCCTGGCATTGATACGGTCGATGACGTCGGCGATATCGCGATAGGGAAGGACCGGCAGCACGGGTCCGAAGATTTCCTCCTGCAGCACGCGCATGTCTTCCGTGGGATCAAGGATCAGGGTCGGAGGTATACGGTGGGCCGATTGCTGGGAGAAATTCTCTGCCGCCGGGTTGATCTCGACGACACGGGCGCCCTTGGCCCTGGCATCGTCGATCAGGCCCTGGACGCGGGCGAGATGGCGGGCATTGACGATCGAGGTGTAATCAGGATTTTCCTTCAGCGTCGGATACATCGCGCCGACTGCCGCGACCGCGTGTCCGGCAAAGGCTTCGACGCTTTCCTCGGGCACATAGACATAGTCCGGCGCAAGGCAGATCTGGCCGGCATTCAGGGTCTTGACCGTCATGACGCGCCGCGCCGCGTCTGCGAGGTCGGCCGAGCGGCCGACGATGACGGGTGATTTTCCGCCGAGCTCAAGCGTCAGCGGTGTCAGGTTTTCCGCCGCCGCGCGCATGACATGATGGGCGATCGCAGTTCCGCCGGTGAAGATCAGGTGGTCGAAGGCAAGTGATGTAAAGGCCGTGCCCGTCGCCGGTCCGCCCTGAATGACTGATATTTCCGTTTCGTCGAAGGCGCCGGCGATGAGTTCCGCCATCAAGGCTGATGAAGCCGGCGTCACCTCCGACGGCTTGATCATGGCGCGGTTGCCGGCGGCAAGAATGCCGGCGAGCGGCGCAAGGGCGAGCTGATAGGGGAAATTCCACGGGCTCAGGATCCCGACAACCCCCTTCGGCTGATAGACCACTTCTGCCACCGCATCCGGGAACAATGCCTCGTGCTGCTCGGGCTTCAGCCATTCGGCTAGATGGGCCTTGGCATATTTGAGTGAACCGACGCAGGTGAAGACATCGAGAAGCAGGCTCGCCTCGACACTGCGGCTGCCGAAATCCTCCGACAGGGCCGCGGCAATCGCATCCTTATGGTCGACGAGAAGGGCGATGACGCGGTCGATGCGATCGATGCGGGTGTCAATGCTTGGCGGCCCTTCCCTCAGGAAAGATGCCCTTTGCCGGCCAAGCAGCGCCTTCATCGCATCGGGACTGGTATCGGTGGCGATTGGGGTGACGGTGTTCATTGTTTCCTCCCTCGAACGGTGTCAGACGGCCGGCTGGCGCACGACCGGTTTCAGCACGATGCCCTTTTCCGAATCCTCCACCGCTTGGTTGATGTCGGCGAAATCATAGAAGGTGACGAGCCTGTCGAAGGGGAAGCGGCCCTGCCGATGCAGGTCGATCAACAACGGGATCAGCACGTCGGGATTGGAATCGCCCTCGACGATGCCGCGGACCCGGCGCCCGCCGGACAGGATATGGGTGAGGTCGAGCGTCAGCGTCGCGCCATGCGGCGACGCCCCGACGATGCCGCAGGTGCCGCGCGGCGCCAGCACACGCACGCACTGGTCGATGACCGCAGGCACGCCGGATGCATCGATCGAATAATCGACGCCGGCGCCGGTCAGCGCCATGATCGCGGCAACCGCGTCGCTCGCCCTGCCGTTGACGATATCGGTCGCGCCGAGTTCCGCTGCAAGCGCCAGCCGCGTCTCGTTGACATCGACGGCGATGATCCGTGAAGCACCGACGATCCGCGCCGCCATCACCGCGGCAAGTCCGACGGAGCCCATGCCGAAAACCGCGAGCACCTTTCCCGGCTCGACATCAAGCGCGTTCATCACCGCGCCGGCGCCGGTCTGGATGCCGCAGGCGAGCGGCCCGAGCAGTGCCAGGTCCGCATCCTCAGGCACTTTCACGATATTGCGTTCATGGCACAGGGCGTGGCTGGCGAAGGAGGATTGCCCGAAAATATTGCCGTGAACCCGTTCTCCCTCGCATGAGAGCCCGCTCGAACCATCGGCGCGCGCACCGAAGAAATTGCGCGGGAAAAATTCGTGGCAATAGGTCTCCTCGTGATCGTTGCAGCTCGGGCAATGACCGCAGGAGTTGAAGGTCATGACCACGTGATCACCGGGCTTGACCTTGGCAACGCCCGACCCGACACGCTCGACGATGCCCGCACCTTCATGGCCGAGCACGACCGGCTGCGGCACCGGCAGATGCTGGTCACGCATGACGATATCGGTGTGGCAAACTCCTGTTGCCACGATGCGAACCAGGATTTCACCCTCGCGCGGCTCCTCCAGATCGAGCCTTTCCAGCGAAAACGGCGTATGGGGCGCACGCGCCACCGCGGCATGAATTTTCATCGCTTTCCTCCTCCCGATGATCGGCTCATGAACGACCCGGCATGCCGGGCCCGTCCTCAGCGGCCGCGCTTGTAGGCGCCGAGCCCCGGCTGATAGGTCTTGTCGTCGAGGAACTGCTTCAGCCCCTCGTCGCGCCCCTTGGTCTTGTCGAGAAACAGCATCTGCTCCAGCTTGGCGTAGATGTAATCGTCGGCGAGATCCCAGGGCAGGTTGCGCACCCGCTTGTAGGTGTCCTTGGCGGCCTTCAGCGTCACCGGGTTCTTTTCAAGCAGGCTGGCGCAGATCTTGCGGACCCGGATTTCCAACTCCGCCAGCGGCACTGCCTCGTTGACGAGACCCATTTCCGCGGCCTTGCGCCCGCCGAACAGTTCGCCGGTCATGATGTAATAGAGAGCGTCGCGATGGCGCATCACTTCGGCGACAGCGCGGGTGACATTGCCGCCCGGCAGAATGCCCCAATTGATCTCGGAGAGGCCGAAATTTGCCTCCTCGGCGGCGATGGCGAGATCGCAGGACACCAGCGGTGTGAAGGCGCCGCCGAAGCACCAGCCGTTGACCATGGCGATCGTCGGCTTTTCGAAATACATCAGCCGGCCCCACCAGTTGCCGGACTGGCGCCGCGCCTTCAGCGTGACGTCACGCGGCTTGTCGTCATTGTCGCGGAAATATTCCTTCAGATCCATGCCGGCCGACCAGGATTCGCCGGCGCCGCGCAGGACGAGGACGCCGCAGCGTTCATCACCCTCGAGTTCGTCGAGCACCTCGAGCATCCTGATGTTCAGGGCCGGATTCATCGCATTGCGCTTTTCCGGACGGTTGAGGGTCACGAAAGCGATGCCACTATCGAATTCGACCAGAACCGGCGATTGCATGTCAGTCATGTTCTTTTCAGTCATGGGGGATTACTCCATTGGTTTCGGCGTCAATGCCGGGGCCGCTTTACGGGGCCTGTCGTTGAAGGGTTTCGTCGGAATGGAACTGGCGCAGGACATGTTTCTGCACCTTGCCGGAGGCGGTGCGGGGAATGGCCTCGACGAAGAGAATGCGCGCCGGGCGCTTGAAGGTGGCGAGCCTTGCCGCGCAATGGCCGGCGATCTCATCGCCCGTTGCCACGGCATCCGGCCGCAGCACGACATAGGCCAGGCCACATTCGCCCCATCGGATATCGGGAATGCCGACGACCGCGGCGTCGAGGATATCGGGATGACTTGCGAGTGCCGCTTCGACCTCGGCGGGATAAACATTCTCGCCGCCGCTGATGTACATGTCCTTCAGCCGATCGACGATGCGATAAAAGCCGTTCGCTTCGCGTCGGCCGAGATCGCCGGTGCGGTACCAACCGTCGGTGAAGGCGGCAGCGGTTTCCTGAGGCTTGTTCCAGTAGCCCGGCGTCACCGCCGGCCCGCGCAGCCAGAGTTCGCCGATCTCGCCTTCGTCAACCTCGCGGCCGTCCTCGCCGACGATACGAATGTCGAGCAATGGCGCGGGAAGACCGACGCTGCCGGGATTATCCTGCACGGCGCGCCGGTCGATCGGTATATGCAGCACCGTTCCCGCCTCGCTCATGCCGTAACCGTTGACCAGCGCAACGCCGTCATCGAGATAGCTTTCGATCAGCGCCTGCGTCAGCGGTGCACCGCCGACGAAGAGCGCATGCAGGCCGGCGAGCGCCGCGGCGCTATAGGCAGGGTCGTTGCGCAAGGCGAGCGCGATCTGCGGCACGGCGAAATAATGGGTGATGGCACGCTGCCGGTCGGCAAGGGCTGCGAGTGTGCGCGCCGGCGTGAAGCGATCGGAGACGACGAGCGTACCGCCCAGCATCAATGTGGTTCGTGCGACGGCGATCAGACCGATCGTGTGGAAGAAAGGCAGGTCGCATAGGGCGACGGATCTCGGCCCGATCTCGCCGACCACGGAAAAATTGATGGCGGCGAAAAAGGCGTTGCGGCGGGTGATGACGACGCCTTTCGGCTGTCCCGTCGTGCCCGAGGTGTAAAGAAGGACGCAGGGTCCATCGGCATCGGCGGGCACGGGAGCGGCCGGAAGGCTCGCCTCGATCACCGCGGCGAGACCGGCCGAACCGTCTGCCGTCGATATCACCGCCATCTCGGGATCGGCGTTCGCAACGCTGGCCACCGTTGCCGCGAACTCCTCGTCATGAACGAGCAGAGCCGGCGCGCAATCGGCAAGGATCGGCCGAAGCTCGGCGGCGTTGAGGCGCCAGTTGAGTGGCACGTAGATGGCGCCGGCACGCTGGCAGGCAAAGGCAAGCACGATCGAATCCATCGAGTTGCGCGCCAGCATGGCGACACGCGCCCCATCGCGGCGCACTCCGAGCACATCGCTCAGGAAGCCGGCGCAGCAGGCGATCCGCGCATCGAGCTCGGCATAGGTGAGCTGCCGGCCGGTGGCGATTTCGAACAGAGCCGGACGGTCCGGTGCGACGCCGGCGCGGTAAAGGATCGGATCATCCGTCACCAGTCCGCAATCCGCCGACGAAGCCATCCCGGAAAAGGAATACGCCATTTTCTCCTCCCATGCCCATCGCTCCCCATGACAGGCACCAAATTTGTATGCAACACATACTAATATCTTTTTCCCGCGATGCAAGAGGCTGTTTGAGGCAAATCCGATTGATCGAATGGCGCGGGGAAATCCGCACTACCGATATTGACTAACCTGCTGATTTTGATGGTTATGGCGCCTGGACGAGGCGAGAACGAACGATGGCGACAAAATCACCGCAGGACGATTTCGAAGGCGAAGATGCGCCCGCGACGCCAGGCCTCGACGTCGGCCGGCTGGGCGATCTGATGGGGTTTCATCTGCGCATGGCGCATGTCGCAATCTATCGCGACTTCGCCGAAACCATGCAGGAGCTGGCGCTGACGCAGAAGCAGCTGGCGGTGATGGAACTCGTCGCCGGCAATCCGGGCGCATCGCAGATCGACCTTGCCAACACGCTCGGCACCGACCGGGCAACGATGATGGCCCTCGTCAACCGGCTGACGGCCCGCAACCTGATCGAGCGCCGTCCCTCCGCGGCCGACCGCCGGCGCCAGGAACTTCATCTGACGAAGGCGGGCCGCGCAATGCTCGCGCGGGCGCGTGAGCTGATCGACAAGCATGAGCAGCGTTTCATCGACCTGTTTTCGCGCGACGAACTGGATGCGCTGCTGGTGGCGCTGAAGCGCATATACAAGGGGAAATGAACCCGCCTTCGCTTGGGAAACAAGCAGCGTCCAGGCCTATAGATTTCTATTGGGAAGTTCCCGTGTTATGATCCCGATCCTGGCGTCGTCCGCCGTGGGTTCTGCACACGGAGACTTGTCTAATGAGCGAAGTGGACGTCCTTTTTGCCTCCCTGCGACAGGCGGCTGACCCGCCGACGGTTGAGTGCATCGAGAACGTCGTCATGCATGGCTCGGATCGCGAGCTCAATCGCATCAATGCGCTCGCTTTCGCCGATAAGCACCATCTCGATCAAGAGAAAACCATCGCCGCCTTTCTCCATGCAGCCCGCATAGGCGCATTCGAGATGACCTGGAATGTCCTTTGCCCAGGATGCGGCGGCGTCCTCGACAGCGGCGCAACCCTCAAAACCGTCGTCCACGAGACGTACCATTGCGCGCTCTGCGCAGCCGGATACGAGCCGACCCTCGACGAGATGGTCGAGGTCACGTTCACGGTCAGTCCGCGCGTGCGCAGGATTGCCGCTCACGATCCCGATCGGTTGCCGCCGCTCGAGTACTATCGCCAGATCTTCTTCAGCTCCGGAGTGGACCTGCCTGACGATCTCGAAGCGAGGTTTTCGCGCATCCAGCTGGAGATGATCGAGTTGGCTCCGGGCGAGAAGGCCTTCGTCTCCCTGCAACTGCCGGCGCAGTTCGTCATCATCTTCGATCCGGTGACACACTCGGCGCAGTTCATCGACGTGCAGGGTGAGCCCACCGACGAACGTCAAACCCTCTCGATGATCATCAGTCGGACGCATGCGCTGAACGAAACGCTGACCCTGCGCCCGGGCTCACTGCGGCTCACCCTCGAGAACCACACCGACCGCAGAGTGGTGCCGAACGTCTGCATCGCAGGAGACGAACTGCACGACCTCTTGGGCCGCAGGCGGCCTTTCCTGACAGCCAAGCGTCTGCTGACGAACCAGAGCTTCCGCGACATCTATCGGACCGACACACTCGACGTCGACCAGCGCCTCAAGATCACCAGCCTGACTTTCCTCTTCACTGACTTGAGGGGCTCGACCGCTCTCTATGAGCGCGTCGGAGATCTTGCCGCTTTCGATCTGGTGCGCGCCCATTTCCGGGTTCTTCATGAGATCGTCGCCACAGAGGCCGGAGCGGTCGTGAAGACTATAGGCGATGCCGTAATGGCGACCTTCCCGAGCCCGGACCGTGCGGTAGCGGCCGCACTCAAGATGCGGGAGGCGATGCTTCGCTTAAATGCCGAACACGGCAGCGACGACCTTCTGCTGAAGATCGGCATCCACGAGGGCCCATGCCTCGCAGTCAACCTCAACGACCGGCAGGACTACTTCGGCCAGACGGTGAATATCGCCTCCCGCGTCCAGGGCCTTGCCGATCCCAATGTCATCATGACGACGGAGGCGATCGTCGAGGATGCCCAGGTTTCAGAGATCCTGCGTGACAGCGGCATCTCATCGGCCTCCCGGATGGCGGAGCTTCAGGGCATCGGGAGAGAGGTGAGGATTTTTGCGCTGTCGTGAGTTTGGTCTTCTTGGTGAAATTAACTTCAGCAGTTTCCGGTAACGGTCGGCCCTAAGCGGACTTTTTTCGTTGTCGAAGGACACGGCTTTGCGCCTAATTTTGCCGTTGAAACAGACCATGCACCTGCCGGAAAGCAGCCATTGTCGAGTTTCAAGGTAACGGCATCTTTGCGCCGCCGATAGCGGAAGCAGGCGTCGTCGCCTTCATGTCTCGGCGAAGCTGCTTAAATGTTTTGCAAAGCATCCTGTCTTCATTCTGGGCTACGGGCTCATCGCCACCACGATGCAAGGCGGTCCAGCGGAAAAGTCATGTAAGACTCGGGCTGATTGACGCGTTTTGTGGAGCATCTGAGGAAGCTTGGCACTGCGATCCAGGCCGCCGTTCTCGCGCAGCGCATATCCGTCGATCAAGTTCTCGAACGCGTCGCGATTGTCCTCACCCGCTGTCACATCTCCGGCAGGCCGGCCTTTCGGAAGCCGTCGACAAAGTGGTCTCGTACAGATGCATCGCGCAGCGGCTGGGAACTGAGCCAATGCCCGATCGTGAAATGAGGGTGGGCGATCAGGAATAATTCTGCTTCTCGCCGCGCCTCCTCATGGTGGCCCAACTGCGCAAGCGTAGCGGCCAGGAATTTGCGTGAGTTGGTACGATACGTGTCTTCCCTGCGGAGTGTAGCGGCTGCCGCCTCATAGTCACGCGCGGCGTATTGCGCTTGCCCAAGATGACAAAGATACCAGCACGCTGGATAGGGATTGAGCCGCAGAGCTTTTTCGATCTGCGCAAGTCCGTCGGCAACCCTGCCGTCCAGCACTGATACGTCCGACATGGCGGCCCAGGTGTCGGCGTGGTTGGGGTCCAGCTCCAGGGCCTTGGCGAAGGCGGCCTCCGATTCCTCCCATCGCCGCTCATAAGCCAAAATGGTCCCCAGAACGTAACGGCAGCCGGCATCGTTGGGATCCAGGTCGACCGCCTTCTGCGCGGACGTCACCGCCATCCGACGGTTGGGATCTTCGGGCTCGCCGAAATGAGTCCAGGCAAGCCAACGATTATAGGCGAGCAGACCAAGCGCCTCGGCATATGATGGCTCGAGCTTGACCGCGCGTTGGAGCAGAATATAGGCCTCACGCTCAGTTTGCGGCGACTCTTCCGTCAGGAGGCGGGCGCGCACACACAGGTCGTACGCCTCAAAGTTCTTCGGCCGATTGCGCTGCGGCGGGATGGTCAGTCGGCCGACGAGGGCTTCAACAATCTTGGCGTTAACTTCATCCTGTAATTCGAAAACATCTTCCACCGTCCTGTCAAACCTCTCGGCCCACAAGTGCCGGCCGCCAAGCGCGTCGACCAATTGGGCATTGATGCGGACACGGCCCATTGCGCGTCTGGCACTCCCCTCCAGGACGTAGCGGACGCCGAGTTCCTGGGCGACCAGCCGTACGTTGACCGGCTTGCCCTTGTAGCCGTACACGGAATTGCGCGCGATGACGAACAGGCCAGCCGTTCGGGAAAGGTCAGTGATCAGGTCTTCGGTCAAGCCGTCGACGAAGGGCGCGTCCGCTTCATTCCCACTCATATTCGTGAACGGCAATACAGCGATCGAGGGCATTTCGGGCAGCGGCAATATGCTCTGCAGCGCATCCGGCCAATGCCACACGTGGACTGGGCGAGTCAGGTTCTTCAGGTAGCGTTCGCCTGCATCGAAGAACCGGTCGCCGATCTTGCCAACGATCTCGCCGTGAACGCTGGCTGAAATGCAGATACCTCCCGGCGCGGCCTGCGTCTCGAGGCGCGCCGCGACATTGACCCCGTCGCCGAGGACGTCTGAACCGTCATCAATGACATCTCCCAGATTGACGCCGACACGCAAAAGCAGGCGCCGGTCGGAGGTCTCACCAGCGGTGGTGGCCCGTTGCATTTCCAACGCTGCTGCGACCGCTTCCACCGCGCTACTGAATTCGATCAGGAAGCCGTCGCCCACAACCTTGAAGATGCGGCCGTTGTGGCGCATCACAGCCGGCTCGATAACGCCAGAACGGAGTTTCCTGAGGTTCGCCAGCGTTGCGCCTTCATCAGCCTCCATCAGGCGTGTATATCCCACCACATCGGCAACGACGATGGCGGCAAGGCGACGCTGAATAGATTGATCCGTCATGTGAGGACAAGCCTAATGACCAGATTAGCAAGTTATTGTTCAACCGCAGGTGAGTCAACAAATCGTAAGAGGTAATATCCAGGCGATCTCCACCTTCCGGCCCCAAATCCGTCATTCCTTCACGCCGGGGCAACGACCGCTTCTTGGCGCATTGCAGGCCTAGGCCGGCTTGGAGTTCCGCATCAGCATGATCTCCGATCCAAGACTGGCAAATTCTAGCCTTGACCAAATGAGCCCGAGCCTAAGGCCAATCGGCGTAACCTGAGGACAGCATGCTGTTTTCCGAGCCGGCCGAAGCGCGGGCGATCTCGCGGTAGCCGGCGGGCGAGAGGCCGGTCTTGCGCTTGAAGAAATGGCTGAAATAGGTCGGGTCGCGGAAGCCGAGGCTGTCGGAGATTTCCTGGATATTGCGGGCCGAGCGCTCCAATCTGAGCTTTGCCTCCTGCACCACGCGCTCGTGCAGGAGCTGGATCGGCGCGCGTCCGAGTGCCCTTTGGCAGATGGAATGCAGCCGGTCGGCCGTGACGCCGAGTTCCGCGGCATAGTCGCTGATCGGCCGGTGCCGGCGGAAGCCGGCCTCGACCAGTTGCCGATATCTCTGCAGGATCGATCCGGTTTCGCCCTGCCCGCGCTGCTCGCTTCTCTCACCATCGGAACCGCGCCACAGCGCCATCAGAATGAGCCTGATATAGGCGGATGCGACCATCCAGGAGGCGCGGGAGGGATCACCGAGTTCCCGCACGAAGCCTGATATCAGCGGACTGATTTCGGCCACCGCCGAGGGATCCAATGCCTCGACCAGCTTGCGCTGCTCGGTGAAGATGCGCAGCGAATAGGATTCCACCTTGTCGCCGATCGCATCGACCATGATCTGCGGCGAAGCTCCGACCAGATGGGCCGCGGTTCCGGCTGATATCGACAGGTCGCATCGCGCCTGCGGCGGCAGGAAGGCAAGCAGCGGCCCGTGCAGCGGCCGATGTTCGCCATTGTCGAAATGTAGCTCCCCGCTTCCCTCGCCGAGCAGAAGGAAATGGTGGAAATCGGCATAGAGTCCTTTTTGAAATCGGATACGCCGGTGCGACAGCGACGGCCCGTGCCATTCGCCCCTGGCATAGTGATGAATCCCTCCGTCCGTTGCCAAGCTTCTCCTCCATTCCCTATGTCAAACAATGCTGATATCACCGGATAATTACAATATTAACCCAATAAATCGCATTCCATCCGCGCCAGATCGGCGTAACCTTTTCTCCATCAGCCTTTGGGAGGAGGCTCTTCAACAGATGCAGGAACCGTCAGGCGGCCCTCGTGGCGCCGCGTCCGCTCGTTTTCTCCCATGGCAACAACGCAAACCGGCATGTGGCGCCAGTACGTGGCGCCAATGCGTGGCAAATGGGTGGAACAGTGTTCGCGGCAAAGCTGATGATCAACAACGAGGCGATGGATGCTTCCGAAGGGGCCACCTTCGAACGCATCGATCCGCTGACCGGCGATGTCGCAACGATCGCCTCGGCAGGATCCGTTGCCGACATGACAAGGGCAGCCAATGCAGCCGCTGCAGCCTTTCCGGACTGGTTGCAGACCGGTCCGGGCGAACGGCGCAGGCTCCTGAACGCCGCAGCCGATATCCTCGAGGCCCGCACGCCCGAACTCGTTGCCGCCATGACCGGCGAAACCGGCGCGACCGCGCAATGGGCGGCGATCAATTGCGGCCTTGGCGCGGATATTCTTCGCGAGGCGGCGGCGATGACCACGCAAATATCAGGCGAGCTCATTCCTTCCGGCATTCCGGGAAGCCTCGCCATGGCGGTCCGCCAACCGGCGGGCGTCTGCGTCGGCATTGCCCCCTGGAATGCACCGATTATCCTCGGCACCCGCGCCGTCGCCATGCCGCTTGCCTGCGGCAATACGGTCATCCTGAAGGCATCCGAACTCTGCCCGAAGACCCATGGCCTGATCGGCGACATCCTGCGTGACGCCGGTTTCCCGCGCGGCGTCGTCAATGTCGTCTCCAATGCGCCGAGCGATGCCGCCGCCGTCGTCGACGCGCTGATCGCCCATCCGGCCGTCCGCCGCATCAACTTCACCGGCTCCACCCGTGTCGGCCGGATCATCGCCGAATCCGCGGCAAGGCATCTCAAGCGCTGCCTGCTCGAACTCGGCGGCAAGGCGCCGTTCATCGTCCTTGCCGACGCCGATATCGACGAGGCGGTGCGTGCTGCCGCCTTCGGCGCCTTCATGAACCAGGGCCAGATCTGCATGTCGACCGAACGGATCATCCTCATGGACGAGATCGCCGACGGCTTCGTTGGCAAATTCCGAACGAAGGCCGCAACCCTCGTCGCCGGCAACCCCAAGGACGGCGACACGCCGCTCGGCACGCTGATCAACACTGAGGCCGTCCGCCGCGTCAGGTCGCTCGTCGATGATGCCCTGCAGAAGGGCGCGGTCCTCGTCTGCGGCGGCCAGGCCAACGGCACGCTGATGGACGCGACCGTCATCGATCACGTAACGCCTGCTATGCGCATCTACCGCGAGGAGAGCTTTGGACCGGTCGCGGCGATCATCCGGGTCGGCAGCGTCGACGAGGCCGTGACGGTTGCCAACGACAACGAATATGGGCTGTCGGCCGCCGTTTTCAGCGCCGACGTCAATGCAGCGCTTGCCGTTGCCATGCGGCTCGAATCCGGCATCTGCCACATCAACGAAGCCACCGTTTCCGACGAGCCGCAAATGCCCTTCGGCGGCGTCAAATCGAGCGGCTACGGCCGCTTCGGCGGCAAGGCCGCGATCGATGAATTCACCGAGCTCAGATGGATCACCATGGCATCGGGAAAACGGCACTACCCGATCTGAATTGAGATCGGTCGACATGAACATTGGGAACGGGCTGGGAGGCCCGCATCAAGAGGGAGGAATGAATTCATGAACGGCATTTTCCGCAGCGGAAAATTCAACGCGGCATCGCTGAGCCGCCGGTCTTTCATCGCATCGACCGTGGCGGGCGGTGCGGCGCTGGTGCTATCAGGCCGCACGGCCTTTGCTCAAAGCAGCGACACGCTGAAGGTCGGCTTCATCAGCCCGCGCACCGGCCCTCTCGGCGGCTTCGGCGAGACGGACGGCTATGTGCTCGACCTGGCGCGCAAGGCGTTGGCGAACGGCCTGCAGGCGGGCGGCAAGACCTGGAAGGTCGATATTCTCGACCAGGATACCCAGTCCGATCCCTCGCGCGCCGGCCAGTTGGCGAAGGACCTGATCAACAACCAGGCGATCGACCTGATGCTCGCCGTCTCGACACCCGAAACCATCAATCCGGTGGCTGATGCCTGCGAAGCGGCCGGCATTCCCTGCCTCTCAACGGTCATGCCTTGGGAAGCCTGGTATTTCGGCCGCGGCGCCAAGCCGGGCGCGCCGTCGCCCTTCAAGTGGACCTATCATTTCGGCTTCGGCGTCGAAGAGTTCCACAAGGCCTATGTTTCGCAGTGGAACCTGATCGAGACCAACAAGAAGGTCGGCGTCATGTATCCCAACGACGCCGACGGCAATGCGATCCGCACCCATCTGGCGCCGGCGCTTGCCAAGGCGGGCTTCACCATCGTCGATCCGGGAGCCTATGAAACCGGAACCACCGACTTTACCGCGCAAATCGCTCTCTTCAGGCAGGAAGGCGTGGAGATCTTCAATTCGTTCCCGATACCGCCTGATTTTGCCGCCTTCTGGCGCCAGGCTGCGCAGCAGGGCCTTACCCAGCAGATCAAGATCTGCCAGATCGCCAAGACGGGCCTGTTTCCCTCCGACATCGAGGCGCTCGGCGACCTCGGCCTGAACATCGGCAGCGCCGCCTACTGGCACAAGGCCTTCCCCTACAAATCCACGCTGACAGGCGTATCCGGAACCGAACTCGCCGACGGCTATGAGACGGCAAGCGGCAAGCAGTGGACGCAGCAGCTCGGCGCCAGCCTTGCGCTTCTCGACGCCGGCTTCGATGCGCTGAGGGCCAGCACGGACGTCAAGAGCAAGGAGGCCGTCGCCAAGGCGATCAGCACGTTGAAGACCACCACGATTGCCGGCAAGGTCGACTTCACCAGCGGCCCCGTCGCCAACGTTTCTCCTGGACCGATCATCGGCACACAATGGGTGAAAGCGCCGGAGGGCTCGAAATTCGCGCTCGACTACGTCGTCACCGAAAACGCCACCGATCCCAATGTCCCCGTCGGCGCCAAGCTCACCGCTTACAATGGATAACCAAGTGCAGCGACAGGAAGCACAAAGGCGGCCGGGGGGAGCCTTTCTCTCCGCCAAAGGGATCCACAAGCGGTTCGGCGCGCTTGTGGTGCTGGAGAAGCTGGATTTTTCCATGGGTGATGGCGAGGCGGTCGGCATTGTCGGGCCGAACGGGGCGGGCAAGACGACCCTGCTCAGCGTGCTCGCCGGCGCCTTCCCGCCGAGTGAGGGAAGCATCATCTTCGATGGCGCCGACGTCACCAACCGGACGGCGGCGGAACGCTGCCGCTCCGGGCTCGTCCGGACCCATCAGATTCCCAAGCCTTTCAGCGGCATGACGACCTTCGAAAATGTCTTCGTCGCCGCATCGCACGGCAGTGCCGCAAGCCGCGACGAGGCCTATGAGCGTGTGGTGAATTCACTTTCCCTTTGCGGCATGCTTGGCGTCGCCAACCGCCCTGCCGACACGCTCGGCCTGCTGGATCGGAAGCGCCTGGAGCTTGCCCGTGCGCTTGCCACGCAGCCGAGGTTATTGCTGCTCGACGAGATCGGCGGCGGCCTGACCGATGGCGAGGCGAGCGAACTCGTCGAAACCATCCTCGAATTGCGCCGCCGCGGCATCGGCATCGTCTGGATCGAGCATATCGTTCATATCCTCCTGCAGGTGGCGGAACGGCTGATCTGCATGGATGCCGGCAGGATCATCGCCGACGGCGAACCGAAGATGGTTATGAGCAATGCGGAGGTGGTCAAGGCCTATCTCGGAGGGACACCCGCATGAGCCTTCTCTCCATCCGCGACCTCGACGTCCGCCACGGCCTGCTCCAGGCGGTACGCGGGGTCAGTTTCGATCTTGCCAAGGGCGAGGTACTGGCGCTGGTCGGCGCCAACGGCGCGGGCAAGACGACGCTGCTCAGATCGATCGCCGGCGCCCACCTTCCATCCTCCGGCAGCGTCCTTCTTAACGACGAGGATCTGGCCGCCGTCCCGTCCCATAAGCGGATCGCCAAGGGCATCGCTCTGGTGCCGGAAGGCCGGCGCCTGTTTTCACAGATGACGGTGGAAGAGAACCTGCTTCTCGGAAAGACCTCCGGACGCAAGGGCGAGTGGAGCATCGATCGCGTCCTCGACGCCTTTCCGAACCTGAAACCCCGCCGTCACGCCAAAACAGGACACCTCTCGGGTGGGGAACAGCAGGCAACCGCCATCGGCCGGGCGCTGATGAGCAATCCCGATATTCTTCTCCTGGATGAGGTCTCGCTCGGGCTTTCGCCTCTGGTCGTCGATCGCGTCTATGCCCAGTTGCAGGCACTGCTCACGTCGGGAACGACCATCGTGCTTGTCGAGCAGGATCTCGCCCGCGCCATGAGCGTCGCAAGCCGTGTCATCTGCATGCTGGAAGGACGCATCGTCCTCGACAGGCCGGCTGCGGCCGTCACGCGCGAGCACGTCACCCAGGCCTATTTCGGATTGCACCGGGCAACCGGCGAAAGGAGCGCATCGTGATCAACACCCTGCTCCAGGGCATCCTGCTGGGCGGTTATTACGCCGTCATCGCCTGCGGACTGTCCTTCATGTTCTCCGTCATGCGGATCATCAATCTTGCGCATGGCAGCCTGGCGGTTGCAGCCGCCTACGGACTGTGGCTGCTGGCCGCCAAATTCGGCATTCCGCCCTTCGCCGGCCTGCTGATCGTGCTGCCGGTCATGGCGACCATCGGCTGGCTGTTGCAGCGCTTCATTCTGGAACGCAGCGCCCGCGGCGGCACGCTCCTGCCGATCCTGACGACCTTCGGCCTGTCGATCGTCATCGACAACCTGCTGTTCGAGCAGTTCGGCGCCGACACCCGCTCGCTCGCACCGTTCATCGGCAACCTGTCCTATGCTTCCTGGCAACTGCCAGGCCACATCTTCGTCGGCAAGCTTGCCGTCCTGATGATGGTGACGGCGATCCTCATTCTCGGCGGGCTGCAGTTCTTCCTGAGCCGCTTTGCGCTTGGTCGCGCCATCCGCGCCACGGCCGAAGATCCCGATACGGCCGGGCTGGTCGGCATCGACGCCCGCAGGGTCAACGCCATCGCCACCGCGATCACCATGGTCACGGTCGGGATCGCCGGTGCTTTTCTCGGGATGCGGGCAACCTTCAGCGCCTATGCCGGCGGCCCACAGCTTCTCTTCGCCTTCGAGGCGGCCGTCATCGGGGGAGCGGGATCACTATGGGGGACGCTTGCCGGCGGCATCGTTCTGGGTCTAGCCCAATCGCTCGGCGCGCAATTGCATCCGCAAGGTTTTCTGATCGGTGGCCATGCCATGTTCCTGCTGGTGCTTTTCGTCAGGCTGTCCCGGTTCGGCATGCCGGTTCTCGATAAATTTGGCGCCTCTCTCAAACTGCGCGCCCGTCTCCGGAGCCCGACATGAGCCCCAACGCGACCCTTGCCTCCACCGGAATATCGATAGAGCGCTGGACGAAATCGTCGCGGGTGGCGCTTGGCTGCATGGCCGCGGTGATCGCCCTGCTGATGTTTGCCCCCGCCGTGCTCGGCGCCGGTGCGATCGACCGGATGACAGCCCTGTTCATCTACGTGATCCTTGCCGCCATGTGGAATGCGCTTGCCGGTTTCGGTGGGCTCGTCTCGGTCGGCCAGCAGGTGTTCTTCGGCCTCGGCGCCTATTTCACCATCCGGCTGGCCGATGCGGGGCTCAATCCCTTCGTCTCGCTGTTTGCCGCCGCGGTGGTGACCGGCGCGCTGTCGATCCCGCTTTCGCTGTTCATGCTGCGCCTGAAGGGTGGCGAGTTCGCGATCGGCATGTGGGTCATAGCCGAACTCGCCCATCTGCTCGTCAATCTCGACCGGCTAATCCAGGGAGAAACGGGAACCTCGCTGATTTCGCTCAATGTCTATGACGGCAACACGCGGCGGGCAACGATCTACTGGCTGGCCTTGATAGCCATGGCCGCCCTGCTCGGCGCTCTCTTCCTCCTGATGCGCAGCCGCGTCGGTGCCGCCATGCAGGCGATCCGCGACAATGAGGAGGCGGCGACCTCGCTCGGCGTGCGCGTGATCGCCACCAAGAGGCTGCTCTTCGTGCTCGCCGCCTTCGGCATCGCGGTCGCTGGGGGCCTGTGGCTGGCGACCGCCACCACCTTCCAGCCGAAGACCTATTTCAGCGTCCAATGGACGGCCTACATGATCTTCATGGTGCTGGTCGGCGGGATCGGCAAGTTCGAAGGCGCAATCCTCGGCGCCATCCTGTTCTTCGTCATCGAGACCTTCTTCGGCGCAGCCGGCGTCTGGTACCTGATCGGCCTCGGCGCCACCGCCGTGATTTTCTCGCTCTATCTGCCGCGCGGACTGTGGGGCGAAATCGAGCGCCGCTACGACTTTCAACTTCTGCCCGTCGGCTACCGGATGAAATTACCCGGTCCGCATAAAATCCAATGGGAAGAATGAGCCGGCTTGCGTCCGGATCTCTTGCGAAAGGTGACGTTCATGCTTTTTGGTAAAACAATCCTGGTGACCGGCGTGGCTTCCGGCATCGGCGCCCGCACGGCGGAACTGGCCGGCCAGATGGGTGCCGAGGTCATCGGCGTCGATGTGCGCGAACCAGCGGGTGGAACTGTCGCCTTCATCAAGGGTGATCTGTCGACCGCCGCTGGCGTTGCCGACATCGTCGCGCAGCTTCCAGCGCGCCTCGACGCGCTCGCCAATGTCGCCGGCCTTTCCGGCAGCACCGGCGTCGTCTCGACGCTGGCCGTCAATTTCTACGGGCTTCGCGCTCTCTCCGAAGCCGTGGCACCCCGCCTGCGCGAAGGCGGCGCCATCGTCAACGTCGCCTCGATCGCCGGCTACGGCTGGCGCGCCAACCTCGAGCGGGCAAAGTCTCTGACCGGCATAGACGGCTTTCCCGAAGTGGCGGCGGTTGTCGCCGAACACGGCCTCAAGGATGAGGAAGCCTACCCGCTCTCCAAGGAGCTGCTGCTGCTGTGGACCATGCGGGCCGCCCATCAGCCGCTGTTCAAAAACCGTGGCATCCGCGTCAATGCCGTCAGCCCCGGGCCGGTGGAAACGCCGATACTCAAGCAGTTCCGTGCCGTGCTCGGCGACGCCAGGGTCGATAGCGACATCACCCGCGTCGGCCGGGCCGGCACCTCCGCCGATATCGCGCCGGCCGTGCTCTTCCTCTGCTCGGATGGCGGGCGCTGGATCAACGGCGCCAACATTGCCGTCGACGGCGGCCTCGAAGCTTCCATCAACGCCGAAGTCCTCGGCTTCTAGTTCTTGTCCCCAGGAGACCTCCGATGAATATTTCCCTCCTCATCAATGGCGCCGACCGCGCAGCCTCCGGCGGCCGGACCTTTGATCGTCTCGATCCCTTCACCGAAAAGCTCGCAAGCCGCGCCGCAGCGGCAGACCTGGACGACGTTGCAGCAGCCGTTAATGCCGCCTCCGCTGCCTTCGGCGCCTGGTCGAAGACCGGCCCCGGCCAGCGCCGCGCCATCCTGATGAAGGCTGCCGACATCATGGATTCCAAAGTGGGCGAGTTTACCCAGTTGATGATCGAGGAGACGGGCGCAACCGCGCCCTGGGCCGGCTTCAATGTCATGCTCGCCGCCAACATCCTGCGCGAGGCCGGAGCCATGACGACGCAAATCACAGGCGAAATCATCCCTTCCGACAAACCCGGCACACTCGCCATGGGTGTTCGCCAGGCCGCCGGCGTCTGCCTGGCAATTGCCCCCTGGAACGCCCCCGTCATCCTCGCCACCCGAGCCATCGCCATGCCGATCGCCTGCGGCAACACAGTCGTCCTCAAGGCATCGGAACAATGCCCCGGCACGCACCGGCTGATTGCCACAGTGCTGACCGAAGCGGGCCTGCCGGCCGGCGTCATCAACGTCCTCACCAACGCACCGGAGGATGCGCCTGAGATCGTCACCGCGCTGATTGCCCATCCGGCTGTCAGGCGCGTGAACTTCACCGGGTCGACCAAGGTCGGCAAGATCATCGCCGAGACCTGCGGCAAGCATCTGAAGCCTGCCCTTCTTGAACTTGGCGGCAAGGCGCCGCTCGTCATCCTCGACGACGCCGATATCGACGGTGCCGTCAATGCCGCCATTTTCGGCGCCTTCATGCATCAAGGCCAGATCTGCATGTCGACCGAGCGGATCATCGTCGACGAGACGATCGCCGATCAGTTCGTCGCCAAACTGGCCGCCCGCGCCAGCCAGCTGCCGGCCGGCGATCCGCGTGGCCACGTCGTTCTCGGTTCGCTGATCAGCCTCGATGCGGCGAAGAAAATGGAGGAGCTGATTGCCGATGCGACGGCCAAGGGTGCAAAGCTCGTGGCCGGTGGCAAGCGCTCGGGCACCGTGGTCGAGGCGACGCTGCTCGATCATGTCACGCCCGAGATGCGCGTCTATGCGGAAGAATCCTTCGGCCCGGTCAAACCGATCATTCGTGTTGCCGGCGAGGAAGAAGCCATCCGCATCGCCAACGACACCGAATACGGCCTGTCCTCCGCCGTCTTCAGCCGGAATGTCCAGCGGGCAATGACGGTTGCAGCGCGGATCGAATCCGGCATCTGCCACATTAACGGCCCGACCGTGCACGATGAGGCGCAGATGCCCTTCGGCGGCGTCAAGGGCAGCGGCTACGGCCGCTTCGGCGGCAAGGCGGCAATCGCCGAATTCACCGACCTGCGCTGGCTCACGGTCGAGGATTCCGCCCAGCACTATCCCTTCTGAGCAGGTTTTACAGTCGTTGCCGTGCCACGACGCATTGCGGTCGTGGCACGGCCTATGCTCAGACCGGCGAAGAGATTTCGCACCGCCCTTAGGAAGATGCTTCAGCGCTTCGATATGGCGTGGGCGGCGACCGCGATCGATCCGCGTTCAGCTCTCCAGCCATTCGGCGATAAGCTTGGCTGCCACCCGCCTGCGGCCCACACGAATGTCGGCGGCGCCGGTGTCGAAATCCATGCCATTTTTCTCGCGCACCTGTCTCAGCCATGTCGGAAAGGCATGAAGATTTCCGCATCCGAGAATGGGAAGACCGAGATCGTTCCGGTAGGTCTTTTTCTCGCTTTCCGAGAACTCTCCGCGCTCGGCGATGCGTGCGTTCAGTTCCCACTCCCAGTCCGGCTTCGGCCGGATCTGCAATCGCACGACGTTCTTGGCGATCAACGGATGGCCTTCGGTGCCACGCAGCGGGACCGCAATATGGATTTCCCAGTCCTCGTCGCCGTCGAATGGCAGGCCCAGCCTTTGCGCCAGGGCGACGGATTCGGTGGCATTGCGGCGCCCAAGCTCGATGTCCTTGAGCTGCCCCGCCAGCGAGCGGAAACGCTCTTCGTCAGGCTCGATATCCGGCAGAGCTGTCTCGACATAGCGGTGTAACATCGCCAGCTGCTCGACGCGCCGCATGAGATCATATTTGCCCTCAATCATATCGGCAACAAGCTCGCCGCGGGTCGCCTTGTTGAGCAGGCAGATAAACACCATGCCCCAGAAGCTGAGATTGGTGACGTCGTAGAGGTCTTCGCCATAACGTCGGTCGTGGCGATAGCCCAGATGCCGGAAAACCTCGAGAATACGCACCGCCTCGTCGGCGAAAGGAATAAACTTTGCCTTCTTGTCGCGCTGGGCAGGCATCGTCGTATAATTGCCGACCTGCGCGATGAGCTTGAGCCGCACCTTTAGCGCCTTGGTCGAAATCGTCTCGCCGCTCGGCAGGGCGCCGGTATCGTCAAAACCGAACACGAACAGCAATTTGTGCCGCCGCGACATCGGGATGACGCCGCCAAGATCCAGAAACGGCAGCATCCGCCGATAGGCCTCGAGCAGCAGCGGCATGTCCTTATCTCCGACGGAGGGTGCGCCGCCGGCAGTGCGCATGAAATGGAAATAGAAATCGATTTGCTCGTTCGGATCGAGCAGCCCGGAAACTTTGGTCGCCAGAGGCCCGATACGATGATGATTGGCCGGCCAAAATTTCCCCTGGCGCCGGTCGGCAAAGGCTTCGTTCTCGTCGGCAATGAATGTCCGCAGCAGCTTTGCGTCGGTGTCCGTCATGGTGTGTCCCTATCGATCAGACGGTCATGTCCGATCGTACGGACAGCCTCGAGATGTCCAAAGGGTCCTCGGCCACCCTGCTTCGGATCGATATAGCGTTCGAGCGTAAAGGATCCTATCTGTGACAGAACGCCCAGATATTCGATGAAGCCGCCGATTGAAAAATCCTTGGCGGTGCCATCGCCGCCGAGGCGGAAATGCGGGACCATGGTGTAGACCTGATCGGCACTGATCGGCCCAAGCCGCCGCCGAACCGCATCGATAACGGGCTTGCCGGTTGTAGCATCCACCCAGCCATGACCATCGAAAACGCTGGCGTCCACGGCGGCAGCTACCGCCATATCATCGTCGAAGGGGGGTACGCCCTCAATGACGTGGGTGGTAATGTCGGTGGTCGTGACGGTGCCGAGATTCATCTTGAGCGTGATCAGCTTGAACTTCGGATGCCAGACGCTGACCTCGCCGAACGCATCACGCATGAAGGGCACCATTCTTGCGACGTCGAATTCCGGATCGCCTGCAAACAGCGCATGCAGAACAGGCATGATCGGCTCGGGATCGCAGATCCAGAAAAGACCGTCGCGCCACTGCCCGCGCCCATGCTCAGTCCAGAAATCAACCATGGCGTCAGGCAGCTTCCCGCGATAGCCCGCAGCCCGCGAAGCAGAAACCGTCGTACCGTCTTTGAGCGGTCCGAATTCATCCAGTATTTCTTGTAAGGGACGCCGAGGTGTTGCGGCCATATTGGCTCCTAGTTGACAACGAGATTAACGTGCATCATCGGGCAACCATCGTGCGTTGCGTGTGCACGCCGGCCGGACGACGCCGTGCTACCGTGACCCGATCTTCCGGCGTGGAATCACCGTTCCGAAACCGCCTTCCCCATCGGCAGGCGGTGTGTAGTCGTACAATGTCGGCGGCTCCAGCGACGCCAGGAACACAAGATGCTCAACCACAGGCATCTTCTGCAAATGCTGTATGGCGTTGCTCCCGCCCAGGCTCAAAGCCGGCACGAATCCGTATATTTCTCCTACATTCAGCCGCCCCAGAATTTCCAAAGCGCGTGGCATCAAGTTCTTTTTGTTTTCGTCTTCCCACGGCGGAGTAGCCGGCGCAAACCGACCTGAGAAACACAGGCCCAACATGACTTCATCGGTCCACCGGCGTTGGTGTTCCTCGTTATATCCTCGATTGTCGACACCCACCTCTCCCCTCGGCAGGTTCAACCTAGTCATGGCATCGCCATACCAGATATCGATCTCACCGAAGGCAGTATAGCCAAAGGCATACATCTTTTCGGGATTGAGCTCCGGATCACCGCGGAAGACATAGTCCAGCACCGGCTTCGGCAAGGAAGGATTGCAAAGCCAGTACTGACCGTCGGACCAGCTGCACCAGCCATGATCAGCCCAGAAACGGAGAAGAAAATCCGGCAGCTTCCCGCGATAGGCCTCTATCTCAGCATCGCTCGGGTTGATGATATTGTCGATCTTGTAGGCCGAGAGAAACTCGTCGAACCATTTGATCTCGAAGATGTTGTAGTTTGATTTTTCTGCCACGTTTTCGTTCCCGAAAAGCATTTGCCTGGGTGGGACAATCTGCTGGACTGCGCCCGTTTCCTCGCGGGCGCAATGCTTAATCATGCGGATTGCACCTAAGGCGAAGCGCACATCAATTATCGTCAGTTGGAAACGGCTCTTGATCACCCCACATCTAGCCTTCAAAGCGAATGGGTTTGATGAGCCGTGCGACCGCGCGATAGCTCTCCGCCCCCCGCTCGCAGCATCGCTCAAGACAGGCAAGGCCCCGGCGCGAAGGATTGCTCCGTTTGAGAACTGACGGGCGACTCAATGTTCGCTTCGCCGAGAACGGTGAGCCAGTTTGATGAGCGCGGCTTCTCCCAACCACCTTCCTCGGTTTCTGCCCAGAAGAGTCCCACAGCGTCGTGCTCCAGCCCTGGATATTGCTTGAGCCAGGGATAGCAAATGGGCATCTTTCTCGTGGCTGACCAAAAGAACAGACCGATTTGCCAATGTTAATCCGCAGTGAGCCAGCCGAGGCCCTCGACGATGCGCCCACCATGCGCGGTCGGATCCCCCATCCGCGCCAAGGCCTTGCCTTCGATGAAGACAATCGACGAGCCGCCGCTGATCGTGTCCGGGCCGCCGACCATGCAGGTGCATTTGTCGCCGACAACGGCAACCGGCACGCCGTCGACGGTCACCAAAGTCTGCGTTTGCGAAATCGGCCCGCCGACATGCGGCTTGGGTCCCGGTTCAACCATCGGGCAAAGGTGGTTGTGACCCTTGAGGGAAACGTGAGACGACATATAAAATTTCCGTGCAATCCCTGTTGATCGAAATAACTAGCCATAGAAACTCGGCCGCCGATACCCCTCCCGGCCCCAGCTGGGCTATCGGTCAGGCGTCGGACTTACTCGAAGTCCTTTGCCCGATCCTTCCAGTATTCGCTGATGAATTCACGTGACGGTGGCGAATCCTCCTCGTCGTCATCGAATTCCGGACCACCTTGGGCGCGCGCTTCCAGAGTGCGCCGCACTTCGTTGCGCAGGAACTCGCCAAAGCTGTCCGCAATTTTGTCCTTGCCGATCGCGTATCCGCCAGCAGACACCTCGTAGACCGGCGCCTCGCCGTCTGCGTTCATCTCGGCGCAATCCATCACAAAGAAGGGACCATAACCCGCCGTCAGAAACGGGATCATCGTCTCGCTGATCCGACCATCGGCGCGCTCTCGTTCCGTGGCATACACGACATTGGTGATGAATTTCGCGTCTATACCTTGGGAGAGCCAACCGTAAATCTCAATCGTGTCGAATTCGAGCGCACCATATTCGGACAGCATCTTCTTATACGACACCGGCAGCGACACGCCGAGCTGGGTCTCGATCTGCTTCAAATCTTCTTCCGTCGCGCTCCTGGTCCCGAGAATGTCGATCCCGTTGTCTCGCAGGCTGCGGATTGCATCATCAAACATCGCGGTGCTCATCATCTACTCCTTTGTCCACGGCCTACCCAAAGAGCCTGGCGCTGCCCCCTATGGAGGTGGTCCATTGCCGAAATCCCTAGCCCTGGCGCGCCAATATCTCGACCGGTAATTGTTGTAGTCTATCTCGTCCTGCGGATGCAGCTTCCGCCAACTTATATAATCGGCGTCGCCTTTCGGGTAGATGTGAATGGTGTTGTAGTTGTCACTATGGAAGGTGCTTTGCACCTCCGCTAAGGGACCCTTCTTGCCTGTCTCGCGCAGAGTCTCCTGCTGAACCATGTGGTGCAGTTCGATCAGTTTTCCATCCGAACCATAGGGCGCGAGTCCAGCCTTCATACGCTGATAATTGGTGCGTCCCTTTTCATCGACTAGGTTTGGATCGATCAAATCGTCTCTCTGGTAGACCGTGCGCCCACCGACCTCCTTCTTCTTCCAGAGGCCCGGCTTTGGCCCGCCGGGATCCTTGACATTTTCATGGGTCGACTTCGGCAGCCCCGCCTGGTCGTCGCCAAAACCCTTATGGGACTTGGCATGCTCCACGACCTTCGCTTCGGGAAGCTCAATGCGGGCAGTCTTGCCGACATTTCCCCCGGCCCGCTTCAGCATGATGACGATCTTGCGCGCTGCTTTGCCGACCTTCTCGCCGATCGACACCGCCACCTTGAGGGCGATAGCGCCCGCGCCGGCCGTCAGAGCGCCGGCCGCCGCCGAAATCGCCAATTCAAGCGCGAGGAAGGCGCCGTCGATGCCAAGGGTCCCGAAGGCGTAACTCGGGCCGCCCTTCTCCCAGTCGGAAAGGAACTGCTTATAGCGCGCCAGAGCGCTCTCTTTCAACGCATTCCACACCTTGGAAAGCGCTGCGGTGACCTGTGCCTGGCGCGCGCTGACTGTACCTTGCGTGGCCGCGATGACCTTGTCCTCGGCGGTCGTGTCCGCCTTGTAGTCGTAAAGCCCGGTACTTTTGCCGAGCCATTCGACCGTCGCCTTGCCGCCCTTCATGACCTGCGAGGTCTGGTTCACGTCGACGGCGACGCTGTCGCGTATGCTGCGGTCGAGATTTTCGATATCGTCCTTAAAGCCCGGATCATAGCCGAAGAATGTGCCGACCTTCTGCGCTGCCCATAGGCCGCCGCGCTGCATACCGAGATGGGCGGCGCCTAAACCGGGCGGCGTGTAGTCGTCGATCGCAACTCCGGCGGCTTCGACGAGGCCCATGGCCTCCTTGACCGCGCCCTCCAGGGCGGCAAGCACCGCCTCTCGTGCCGCCTTCTGCTCCTCCGCAGTACCCAGGACGCCGCCCAGCAGGCCAAGCGTATAGACCATGCTCCAGTATTCGAGCAGTCGGTCGTAGGTGTATTTCTGCAGATCGGTGTCCGGATGCGGATGGGTCCCGGGAAGCTGCGAGTCGGGATATTGAGCCGCCGCGCTACCCATCGGCATCTTCTCCGAGGAAATGCCACTTCAGGAGTTCCTGAGGAAGCATCTTGTGGAAGTTCAAGGATGCGTGCCCCATCGGAGCCATGACGCCGCCGGCGCCGAGACCGATCTCTCCGAGCGCCTGCGACAGCGCTCCCAGACATGCAGTAATATCTGCCGATCCCTGTGGATTGGCCTTGGTGAGTAACCCCTGCACCAGCGGCAATTGCTGTTCGGGGCTGAGCGACAACTGACCCATCGAACTGAAAGGCTTGATACCCACGCGAGCCTGAAAGCGCTCGCGAACCTCGTCGCGAACGCTTCGGCGCTCTTCAGCAATGGGTATCCACTCTCCCGACGGCACTAGGGTCATCGCGTCAGTTCCTGCGGATATCGACCTTCGAAGCCTTTAGGACCAGTTCCTGTCCCGCCTCGATCGTCACATTTTCGCCCTTGAGGTGAACCGTCCCGTCCGCCTCCATCCTGACACTGGTCTTGCCGACCACGATCTCGTAGGTCTTGCCCACGACCGTGGACTTGGCCATACCCACTTCCTGATAGTGGCCGATGGCGGTCGAATCGTTGCGGATGCCCCCGACCGTCGTTTGCAATCCGCCGCCGATCGTCATCGACTTCGCCGCGCCGACGATTTCTGTGGAAGATACCATCACCGTCTCGGCCTTGTTCTTGGCCACCCCGATCACGAGATTGCCCTCGCCCATGGCCGTGTCGGACAGGAAGCCGAGCTTGTCTGTGAACGCACCAAGCTTATCGGTGAGCAAGTCGCCGACCTTGCTGCGCAGAATACCCATGGCGGCCGTCACTCCCTTCTGAAGGATGTTTGGGCCGACCATCAGCGTCATATTGCCGCCGATCACTTCGTGGTGGTTGTTACCGACCTCGATCGTCTTGTTATGGCCGACCGACTCCGACTGGTTGTTATCGACGCGCTTCGAACGAGAATTTTCGACATGAATGCGGTGATCCCGCTGCGCATGCATGTAGATTTCTTCCCGGCCGTTCTCGTCCTCGAAGCTCATCTCGTTGAAGCCGGTGCCCTTATGGGTTTGAGTTCGGAATGTACTCTTGGTCTTATTCGCCGGCAGCGTATAAGGCACCGCATTGGCGGGATTAGGCACTACCCCGGTGACCAGCGGCCGGTCGGGGTCGCCGTCGATGAAGGCAACCATCACCTCCATGCCGATGCGCGGGATGATCTGTCCGCCCCAGGTCGAACCTGCCCAGCTCTGCTCCACGCGCACCCAGCAGGTGTCGGAGCCGTCCTTCTTGGCCTTACGGTCCCAAGGGAACCACAGCTTGATGCGGCCGTACTGATCGGGATGGATCTCCTCGCCGGAAGGGCCGGCGACGATCGCTACTTGCGTACCCTCGATCCGCGGCCGCTTGGTCTCGCGATGCGGCGTCATCGGTACCCGCGACGGCACCGCCTCGAATGTGTTCGTGTATTCCGGCTCGTTGCTGTTGGTTTCGTAGGAACGGTCGACGACGGTATGCACCGCCTTGACGACCACATGTTCCTCATAGGCGTGATCTGGATGGGCGACTTCATAGGGGGTGAAGCGGCGTCCTGCCTCCAGGATGCGGGATGTGGAGCCGCCGAAGACCCGGTCGTGATCGGCTTCGGAGGCCTGCATCCTGAGTTTTTCCGCCCGCTCCGCCTCGGCGACCGACGAAATGCGCGCCGGATATTCGTAGAGCTCGCGCTTCGTAGCCTCGGGCATCTGCACCAGCGACGGCGTCATGGTGCCGGGCACCATGCGCGGCGTTTCGAAATTCCAGTCGGCGCCGGCGCGCTGGCCCGGCACATAGGAATAGCGCCGGCTCCACTCGGTGATGTGGTTGCGGTCGGCCGAGCCCTGCGCCAGGCGGACCCGCCCTTCGCCCTGCGCCGAGGGCGACGGGCCGAGCCAAGATCTTGCGCCGTCGGCGACATGCAGCTTGTGTTTGCCATCCTCATGGGAGAACCAGTAGAACAGGCCGTCCTCCTCGAAGCGGCGGGTGAGATAGGCAAGGTCCGTTTCGTTCCACTGCACCGAATAATGCTGCGGCGGCGGTGGCGTGATCACGCCCGAGGTATCGGGCGCCGGAATGCCGTGCTCGGAAAACAGCGTCTCGACGATATCGACCGAGGTCTTGTCCATCCAGATGCGGCAGTCGGAACGGCGCGACAGCAGCCACATTTGCGGCCGCAGCACCATGGAATAGGATCTGAGACCGCGGGTGATGGGCGGCCCCTCGTTGAGTTCGGTCACCAGGCCGTTGAACGGCCGGCGCACGCCGCCCTCGCCGTCGCCTTGCTGCACCTCGACCGAAACATCCATCAGCCGGCCGATCAGTTCCTCCGGCTTGACGGATGGCTTCTTGGCGCGCGCCGAAAGTCTGATTTCAAACAGCGAGGAAATGCCTTCCTCGATCGTCACCCGCTCCGGCAGAAGCTGGTCCTCGCCGAGCGGCGAGACGATCTTCAGAATACGGTTCGCCTGGATGAAGTCAGCGGCGAGGGATTGCAAATCGTCCATAACATCACGTTCCGTCTTGGGAGCCGAATTACTGCTGTTGCGGCCGAGGATGGGTTTTGAGGTAATCCGCCAGTGCCTGGAAATACTGCCCCAGCATTTCAGTATTGGCCTGATCGGAGACCTGCTTGTAACTTTCGATGAGCGCGTCGCGCTTGGCCTTTCCACCCGGGCTCTCATAGAAATCCGTCAGCACCGACAGATCTTCCGGAGACAGGGTGGCGAGCACGAAGGTAAGCCGCGCCTTTTCATTCGCCCGTGCCATGTCCTTCGGAAGCGGTTTCTCGTTCTCGCTTTTCGAACGCAGCGACGAGATCACGCTCTTCATCTCGGATTGCAGCTTGTCCTGCGGAGCGGACGCCAGTGTCCCGGCATCGGAGCTGGAGAGGGTCTCCAGGGACAGATACATGAGCTGGGCGGTGAAAGCGGTTTCCACGGCAAGATCCGGGCCGGCCATCAGATCGGCAAGCTGACCGATACGCCGACCGTTGTCCGGGTCGGCAAGACGCGTTTCGATGTCCTTCGCCGCTGTTTGGTCCTGCGCTTCATACATGCGAGCGACCTTCGCCTGCCCCTCTTCCAAAGCCGCTGCCGCTTTGGCTAAGGCTTTCGGATCGACGGCATCGTCGCCTGCCTCACCGACGGCTTTCGATATTTCGGCAAGCATGCTGTCGGCCTTGAAGGCAGACCGCGCCGCCGTTTCAAGCAGCGGCTGCGCATCCGAAGTCGCCGAAATGCCCCGATCGACCCCAGCCTTCGCGACATTGTCGACAGCGGCTGGCGTGCCGGAAAGGCGCGACGCCACCTGCTCGATCTGAAGTAAAGATTGATCGGTGGTATCAGACGCGCCAACCATGCCGGCAGCACTTGCGGCCATGGCGCAGACGAGACCGGCCGCAACCAGCGGCCAGCGCATGCGCCCCATCAATCCGTGCGGCTTCAGGAGATCCGTCAACAGCATCGACACCCCTCAGATCATCCTGACGTCGGTGAGCTGCTTGGGCCGCGCTTCGGTGGAAAGACGGTTGATGATCTGCTCCGCCTTCGCCAATTGCGCGCTGCCCGTGGGGTCGATCAGCAGCTTTTCGGCAAAATTCTGCTCGGGATAGAAGGATGAATTGCCGGTAAGGCGGCTGAGCGTATTGATGCGATCCCGCACGACCGATCCGATATTGTCGTATTCGACACGCTGACCGGGTTCGAACGGCTGGAGCGGCCGACCGATAAAGCGGGGCGAAGTGGCTTTCGGATAGTCCGTTGCCGAAGGCAGCTGCGGAATGGCGTTCTTGCTATATTCGATATCCCGGCCCATGCCGCCGACGGTGCCGCCGGTGGCCGGCACATAGGTCACGAGCTTGTCGGAATCCAGAACCGCGCTCATGTAGAACAGGAGCTCCATCTTCTGGGACAGCCTGTTTTCGTCGACGCGCCGGCTCTCCGGCGGATTGCAGAACGGCGTCTTGCCGACCAGATCGGCGAGCCTGGATTTGCTGGCCTCGCTGATCGAATTGTCGTGCTGCACACCCCTGACGAAATCATGCACGCAGATGTGGTTGGTGTCGATGAAATCGGCGATCCGCGTCATGAAATTGAGGGCGGTCGGCGCAGAGGCGATCGGCGCGCTGCTCGTCAGCTTTTCCGCAGCGCTGGTCACCTGCTTGTTGGCGAGCTTTTTGGCCTCGTCGAGCACGCCACCGAGCGCAAACATCACCGGCTTGCTGGCGGCGGCGGCATGCATCAGGTCGAAGGTGCGGTTGAGATTGTTGTTGCAGATCACGCGCAGCGCCGTGCGCCCCGCCAGCACACGCACCGAGGTCGTCGCGAAGGCGGCCATCATGATGCTGCCCGTCAGGACCGAAGCAGAAAATACGAACAGCTCGGCCAGCATCCGGTCACGGGCTTCCTGGGCCTTTGTGGTTTTCTGGTAATTGTCGATGGCGAGATCGTAAGCCCGCACATAGGGATTGGCGACATTCGTCTCCCATTGGGATTTGTACTTGGGCAATTCTACAAGAATATCGTTCAAACGATCAGTTGCAGCCGACACGATCATCTCCATTGTCTAAAGCGCAAGGATGTCTCTCAACTCATCTGCGAAAACAGCTTTTGATTGCCCTTTCCCGAGATGAGAAAGGCAACCGAAAATATGAGGTGCAGTGCCAGCCAGGGCTGGCACTGCCGATGTCGGGAAACCTTAAGCGGCCTTGGTGGTCGCGAGATCGTAAGAGGCGATCATCGGCGACTGCGGCGAATGCTTGTCGTCGTAAGGCGTGTACTTCACTTCCATCTTGGTGAAGTTCAGCTTGATCGTCTCGACCGGGCGGTCGCCGTTGGAATCGATCGAGTAGCTGGCAATCAGCGTGTTCTCGAGGGAATACTCGATGTAGGTGTCGCCGGGATTACCCGTGGTGACGAGATGGATGACGGAACGCTTGCCAGTGCGGCCCGAGCAGGCCTCCTGGAAGAGCTTGGTCGACGAGGAGTCGCTGACCTTGGTGAGGATCACTTCCGAAACGGTCGGCTCGGAAGCTTCACGGTTTGCCGCCGAACCGGCGGAGGTGTTCATGTTGCGGGCGACGTTCCAGTGGATGGCTTCGATGTCCATCCACTTGCGATGCTGCTCGTGGGTCGCATCCCCCTGGATACCGTCGATCTGAAGATAAATCGGCATGCTGTCAGCTCTCCTATTGGCGGTTGAGTGCCTAGTTGCGTCTAAGGCGTAGTTGCCTTTCTTCTCGCTGCTCCCCGAGTGCGCTTGCGGCTCGGGGTTACTTCATCCGACAACCGGTTTTCCCCCGGCGTGTCGAATTTCTGTGGGGCGGCCTCTTCGGCATCGAGGCCGAAGCGCTGGCCGTCGTAACCGATGGTGACCCCGGTAATTTTCTTCCCCTGCCCAACGGCGTCGAGGAAAAAGGTCGAAAGCACAGGCAAGAGGTCGCGGGCAATCATGACCTCGATCGCGCGGGCGCCCACCTCGCTCGTGCGTGCACGCGAAATCAGCGCGTCACGGGCTTCCGGTGATAGTGAAAGCGTGGTCCCGTAGGTGGCCCCGACCCGGTCGCGGATACGGCCGATCTGGATATCGACAATGCCCGAAAGGGTCTCGTTACCAAGCGGCAGGAAGGGCAGCACGGTCGTGCGGCCCAGGAAGGCCGGCTTGAAATGCTTCTGCAATTCCGGCGCCAGCAGCGCTTCGAGCGCCTCTGCCTCCGGCATTGTGTCGGGATCGGCGGCAAGTGCTGCGATCATCTCCGAGCCGGTATTCGCCGTCATGACGATGGTGGTGTTCTTGAAATCGATGTCCCGGCCTTCGCCGTCGCGCAGCGTTCCCTTGTCGAACACCTGATAGAAGATTTCCTGAACACCCGGATGCGCCTTGTCGATCTCGTCGAGCAGCAGCACCCCATAGGGCCTGCGCCTCACCGCTTCGGTGAGCACGCCGCCTTCGCCGTAGCCGACATAACCGGGGGGCGAGCCGAGGAGCATGGAAATCTTATGCTCCTCCTTGAATTCGGACATGTTGATGGTCGTGAGGTACCGGCTGCCGCCATAGAGCATGTCGGCGAGCGAAAGCGCGGTTTCGGTCTTGCCGGTGCCGGACATGCCGACCAGCAGGAAGACGGCCGGCGGCCGGCGGGGATCGGAAAGCCCGGCGCGGGCGGCCCGCATGGCCGACGCGATCCGCTCGATCGCC
>NZ_JALBGX010000060.1:0-40711 GCF_023006465.1 Rhizobium sp. PRIMUS64
CCGCTGAAGGCGCGCCAGAACCTCTTTGCCGCCTTCCGCGGCTCGGCCCGCTCCGGCGGCACCGGCCTCGGCCTCACCATCGCCCGCGAGCTGGTGCTTGCCCATGGCGGCACGATCGCGCTGGTGGAAAAACCGACGGTCGGCACACAGTTCCGCATCGAGATCCCCGATCGCCCGGTTTCGCTGGAGGATTACCGCAGCCGGACGCACATCGAAAAGTGACAGGGTTTCGCAAGGCGCGGCCGCAAACAGGCAAAGACGCGATTTTTTCAGAAATGCTCTTGCATTGTCCCGAAGGACGTTTTAGAGGATCGCCACGCAAGCGGCACCGCCGCATTTTGCACGCACCCGTAGCTCAGCTGGATAGAGCACCAGACTACGAATCTGGGGGTCAGGAGTTCGAATCTCTTCGGGTGCGCCATTCTTTTCCCCATGCATAACCACAGCCTCGGGGCTCCGGGAAGCACGGCGAGTTCACTGAACTCTGTGCGCGAATGTTCGGGTGTCGCAATGCGAATGAGATCTATTCCGCTGCAATATCCGGAAAGCCGAAGACAGGCGTCTGCTTCCCCCGTGCCCTATCATCGGCCAGATATTACGCTGTGAGCGGGCCCTTCGGCGCCTTGGTGACGAAGGCCAGGATGACGAGGCCGCCGACGGCGCAGAAGAACGTCAGCCAGAAGGCGTCGATGAAGGACAATACGTTTGCCTGCTTCTGCACATGCTGCCCCAGCACCGTGAGACCGCGGCTCTGCGCGATCGCCTGCCCAGCGCTCGCCATCTTCTGGGAGAGCGCCGACAGCGCGGATACCGACGCTTCCGAACCGCGTTCGACGTTGAGTCCGGTCAGGTAGGAATGGAGCTGCTCACTCTTGCGCAGATAGGTCGTCATCAGGGCCTGCGCCGTCTGCGTGCCGAGTAGCCTGATGACTTGGATGTAGGCAGCGACCGCGATCGCCTTCTTGGGATCGCCGTTCGCGACCGTGAGGACGATGATCGGAAGGAACGTGAGTATGTGTCCGACGCCTTGAAGCACGCACATTGTCCGGAAATTGTCGCCGCTCCAATCGCCCGTCAGACCGGTTCCGATGAGCGCCGCCGCCGCAAAGCAGCACAGGCCGATGAACAGCAGGAATCGGCCGTCGGTGCGATGCAGCGCCCATACGGCAATCGGCGTCATGACAAGCAGCGGAATGCACGTCCAATAGAGCAGCGTCTTGCCGATCTGTTCCGGACGAAGCCCTGCGACGGTCGCTAGATAGTTCGGGATCAAGCTCGTATTCGACAGACCGCTCATCAGGTAAAGCAGTGCGATCGAGAGGAGCAGCACGACGTTCTTTACCCCGATCGCCCCGATGCTCGCCCACGGATGCGCGACGAGAAGCTCGTTGACGAAGAAGGCGACGACGAGCAGCAATCCGCCTGCAAGGGATGCGATGACGAAGCCGTTGGCGAACCAGTCGAGTCGATTGCCTTGATCCACTGCCACGAATATCAGCGCCATCCCGGAGCCGAGGAACAGCATCCCACCCCAGTCCGCCCGGCGGACGAGGTCACGGTTCACGGGCTCGTAAGGAGCCCCACCGAAGGCAAGCAGTGCCAGGATCGGTGCGAGGACGACGTCCTGCCAGTACATGAACTGCCATCCGATATGCTGCACGTAGAAGTCCACCAGGGCTGTCCCCGAATTCGCCGTGAAGGCACCACGGAACGCGTAGATCGCGATCGCCGATATCCACCATTTCATCGGCAGGTTCTTGAAGATGATCATCAGCGTCGCGGGAACGAAGACGCCGAGCAGCATGCCGTGGACGATATGAAGGAGCGCCAGGGTCTCGAAGCCCCGTGCGAACGGAATCACCAACGAAACTGCCGCGTACACGAGCGCCGGACCGACCATGACGCGGCGGATGCCATAGGCCGCTGCGAGCCAGGCCACGGCGGGTGCGAGCACGATCTGGGGCGCCGTCGCGAGCGTGCTTAGCCATGCGCCTTCGTCGACGCCGAGACCGAACTCTCCGCGCAGATCGACGAGACCGGTTCCGAACAGGCGGCTGTGGAATCCGACCATGAAGGGACCGAGCAGGACGGCGCACACCGCAAGGATCGGAGGGTGCGTCGTTCTCCCCGTTCCGTGAAACGGAAGTCGAAGGATGCCGCCCATGACGTCAGGAGCCCTGTTTGCCGACAGATACGGAAACCACGGCCGACATCCCAGACCGCAAGCGCTCGAGCGCCGGCGAGGCGTCGAAGTCGATGCGGACAGGGACCCGCTGGACGACCTTGGTGAAGTTGCCGGTGGCGTTGTCAGCAGGCAGCAGCGCGAACTGCGATCCGGACGCCGGCGAAAGTCGGGTGAGCTTGCCGGTGAAGGATTCGCCGGGAAGCGCATCGACGGTCACGGTGACGGCCTGCCCTTCCTTCATGCGGGAGAGCTGGGTCTCCTTGAAGTTGGCGATCAGATAGACGGCGGGCAGCGGGACGATGGCGATGGAATTCGTTCCGACTGTTACGTAGTCGCCGACATGGACCTGCCGCTCGCTGACGACGCCGTCGAACGGCGCCATGATCTTGGTGTACGACAAAGCAAGGTCGGCCGTCTTCAAGGCTGCCCTTGCCGCCGCCACGTTGGCGGCGAGCTGGGGCGTCTGCCCCTCGATATACTGGAGCTGGGCCTTTGCCGAGACAACGGCTGCGTCTGTCGCGAGAGCCGTCGCTGCCGTCGACTGCAGCGCGGCCTGCGCCTGTTCGTTCTTCTGCTGCGTTCCCGCTCCCTTTTGCATGAGGGCGACCTGTCGGTCCGCCTCCATCTTCGCCAGAGCTGCGTTCGCGTTTGCGACCGTGGACTGTGCTTCGGCCTGCCGTATCGCCGCCCTTTGCAGATTTTTCTGATTGTCCAAGTTGCCGAGCTGTGCGATCGCCGCGTCGAGCGCCGCCTTCGCCTGATCGCGCTTGGCCTCGTAGTCGGAGGGGTCGATCTGAAGCAGGAGGTCGCCGGCCTTCACGTGGTCGAAGTCGCTCACGTTGATCGAGCTGACGTTGCCGGCGACGCGGGCGCTGAGGCGGCTCAGTTCGGCGCGAACGTAGGCGTTGTCGGTCGACTGGGTGTCCGCTCCAGCCGTCCATCGGTCCCAACGCTGCGAACTCACTCCGACAAGAACGAGGACGGCCGCGACGACCAGGAGCGGGACGAGAACTTTCGTATAAGCCCGCTCGGTGCCGTTTGCTGCTCCGGGGACGACGGCTGCTTCTTCGGACATGATCATTAACTCCACTTCCATATCTGCTTTCGAGTGGATCTGCGCCGAGACACCGCCGTGTCTTGGCGGTCGAAGCTCGCGTTTGGATCACAATGAAGATTGCCCGGTGCCGGTGCGGTATAAAATTCCAGCAATGGGAATGACTGCTCCAATGTCGGAGCAGCCATTTACGGCCTATCCGCTGATGGTGCCTTCACGCGAGAATTTCGCGTTTCGGTCGACGAGAAAGACCACCAGCTCCGAATCCACGCTGGCCGTCACGTTGAAATGCGGGTCGTCCGGCCCCACGATCAGCGCGGTCTGCGCCCCGACCTTCTGCGATGCAGCGGTGACCTCTCCACGGAAGACATAGAACCAGCGGTCGAAACCTTCCAATGAAGGCAGTTCGATGGTGCCGCCCGCAGCCAGATGAGTATCGTGGAGGTAGATGGCCTGACGAACGACGGTCGGCGCTGTCGAACCGACCGGCCCTGTGAGGAGGCGCCACCGACCGTCACGGGCGGACTCGTCAAGATCGACGAACTGAACGTCGGGTGTGAGGTCTGACGCCTCGGGCCTGACGAAAATCTGCAGCATCTCGATTTGATCGGCGCCCACGACTTCCTCTTCGTGAGAGAAGCCCCGGCCCGCATTCATGACCATCAGACGATCCGAAGACAGGATCTCGCTCCGTCCGGCAGAGTCGGTGTGCTTCATGCGACCGGCGCGCATGTAGCTGATGATCTCGTCGTTGCGGTGCTCGTGCATCCCGACGACAAGGCCGGGCTGCAGCTTTGCGTGGTCGATGACGCCAAGTCCGCCGAAGCCTGCATCGCCAGCTTGTCCGAGCGAGATGCCGGGACGGATGCGGCGGAGCTGAAATGGGCCGTATGCCCGCACCAGATGCGTTTCGGGCGATACGATGCCAGTCCCTGGGATGGGTGTTGCATGTATGGTCATGTTCTCTTTCCTTGGCTTCGGCGGCTCGGTTTCGATTACTGGATCGGCGGCAGGACCTCGGTGAACAGCAACTGGATCAGCTTCTGCCCGTCCGGAGTGCTCCAGTTCTGGGCGAGTTCCGCGATCATCGTGTTGGTTGCTGTCAGGATGACGCCTGCGTCCTGCATGCGGCGGCGCGACATATCTTCGGACAGTTCGTATGGCGAACCGGAAGCGTCCATGACTGCCTGCACGTTGTAGCCCTCGCCGACGGCGTCGATCGCCGGGAAGACGAGGCAGACGTCGGTCGTGACGCCGGCCATGATCAGGTTCTTGCGGCCGGTCGCTTCCACCGCTGCCTTGAAGTTGGCGTCGGTCCAGGCATTGACGACGCCTTCGCGCTTCACGCGCCTGTCGAAGGCTTCCGGAAGGATTTCCTGCAGTTCCGGCAGCAGCGGTCCCTGAAGCCGATCTTCCTGGCTCGACGTCAGAACGGTGGGGATGCCGAGAATCTTGGCGGCCTTCGCGAGCGCCAGCGACATGCGCTTGGCCTGCTCGACGTCGATGTTCTTGATCAGTTTCATCGTGCCGACCTGATGATCGATCAGCAGCAACGCGGAATTCTCAGGGGTGAAAAGCTTGGACATGATGTGATCTCCTGAAGAGCGTCATCGCTCGGTTATGAATGTACGAATGAAACGATACTTGCGGGAGACTTGAAAAATGCCGAGGTTATGTTTCATAATTGAAACATGAAAACGTTCGGAGATTTCGATGGCCTCGCGCTGTTCATTCGCATCGTTCAGGCCGGCGGCTTTGGGGCGGCGGAGCGAGCGACGGGCATTTCCAAGGCCACGCTCTCTCGGCGCCTTTCTGCATTGGAGGACGCGTTAAACGTCCGCCTTGTACGCCGAACCAAAAAGGGCGTCGTTCTGACCGACAGCGGTCAGCAGCTCTACGACCGAAGCCGCGACGCCTTCCTGCTGGCCGAGGAGGCGGTCGCGGGGGTCCAGGATGAGAAGGTCGCGCTGTCGGGGACGGTCCGGCTTTCCCTGCCGCCCGACATGGCGACGGAAGTTCTCGCGCCGGCCCTGATCCGTTTCAAGACCCGGTTCCCCGACGTTGTCATCGAGATGACCCTTGCCGACCGCAGGGTGTCCTTGATCGAGGAAGGCTACGACCTCGTTGTCCGAATGGGATCGGTTGCCGACTCCGGACTTGCGTTCAAAAAGATCGCGACCGTGCCGCGAACGCTGGTAGCCAGCCCCGGATATCTGGCAGCGCATTCCGAAATCAAGGAGCCGGACCAGCTGAAGGATGTCCCTGCGCTGGCGATCCGCCGCGATCTGGTGGAATGGGACTTGCGCCGGCGCGACGGCCTCACAGTGACCGTCACTCCCAGGATCGGCTTCGCGGCGAACCGGCAGACAATCCTCGTCGAAGCGGCGATCGCCGGCCTTGGCGTCGTTAACCTGCCCAACTTCATGATCGAGAGCGCACTGAAGTCGGGCGCGCTTGTTCGCGTCCTGCCTGATTGGGAGCCGTCGCCCGTGGAGATGACCGCTCTTTGGCAGAAGGATCGGATCACCGGGCGACTGATCAAGGCGATCGTGGCGGAATTCGTTGAGGCCCTCCGGGACGGACAATCCCTGAAATAGCGCTTGCCGATTGCAGACCTTCCGCTGTCGACCGGACGCTGACGCTATTCATGACGATCACGAGAGCCGAAGGAAACGCTGCAAGGCATCCAGCAGCGCGGCCGGCTGCTCTTCTGCCGGATAGTGTCCGCAATCGGGAATGACCACCGACTCGACGTTCAGCGCCACGGAATTCAGTTCGTGCGCGACCATATCCCCGCAAGCCAAGGCGCCGGCAAACGCAAGGACGGGAACCTCAATCTTGGTTGCCTTACGCCGACGATATTGTGGCATCGATTCATCGATCGCCCGGTAGTAGTCGAAGCTGGCCTTCAGTGCGCCGGGCACGCGACGCAGAGTTTCAATGTAGAACTCCTTGCCATAGGCGGGAAACGCGGCGACGGATCCGGCCTTGGTGTCGAATTGATAGCCGAAGTACAAGTCTTCCCGTCCCTCGACCAGTCGCTCGTTCACTCCCTGCGCCCGATTGAAATTGAAGTGCCATAGAAAGTCGCTGGTCCAGCGGTCGTCGCTGAGCAGCGGTGGCGATGGCGACAAGCCCGGAACGATGGCCTCGCCAAGCGCGATGCGTTCGATGCGATCGGGGCGGTCGGCTGCCATCGCATAGCCAACCCACAGTCCGACGTCGTGTCCGACCATCGAGAACCTGATATGACCAAGCGCGTCCATGAGCGCGAACATGTCGGCGGCCAGCGTGTCTGCGTCATATCCGCCGGCAGGTTTTTCGGACAGACCGACGCCGCGCGGATCGACCGCGATCACGGTGAAATCACGGCTGAGCGGCAACATCAGATACCGCCAGGCGAACCAGTTCTGTGGCCAGCCGCCGAGCAGAAGAAGAGGCGATCCCTCCCCGCCGATCACGGCGTGCAGGCCGATGCCGTTCGCCTTCACCCGGTAGCTCCGAAAGACGTCGCGGAAGCCTTCCGGCAATTTGGGCACTCCCGTCACAGAGCCGAATCCGTCCAGGTTGGTGATCGCGTTTGTCATGGTGTCACACTCTTTCCTGCTGGCACACGTATCCTCACGACCACGCGGTCGTACAAAGGTCTCGATGCTGTTTTGGGGATGGGCCAACGGATCATCCGCTGCCCATGATCGGGGCTACCCCGTTGTCACGTTCCCGACAGAAACTCGGTTCTGTACTTGGGGGCCAGCTTCTGCATGAGTTCTTTTTTCTCAGCCTGCTTCAGGGCGTCGGGCTTCGGCGCTGGCGATTGCCTGTCGGGGATCCGATCCGCCACCGCCAGGAAGAAGTCTTCCTGCCCCGCGGGCGTGCACACGCACAGCATATGCGCCATCCGGCCCGATCGGTTTGCAAACTGATGTGGCGCGTTGGCGGGTATGTTGATCGACGCTGGTGCACGGATCGTCTGCGTCTCGCCGCGAAACGTGAACTCCAACTCGCCTTCCAGGAGGGTGAACATTTCCTCGAACTGATGGCGGTGGGGCGGCGGGCCGCCACCATCGGGAACCAGCATGTCGATCAGGCAATACCGGCCCTCGGTCTGCGCGCCGGAAATCAGCAGGCTATAGACGTTTCCCGCTTGCGAGATGTGTGGCACCGCCGGATCGTCCGGAAGGGCCACCGTCAGGCTGCGGTCGGGATCGTCGGCCGGCAACGGCTGGTCTGGCGGGATTGTCGCAATCGAATAGTCGGTCATGAGTTTGAAGACCCCTTGTTTCAGCTCCAGATTTTAGAGTTGGAACCTTCGATCTCAAGACTCGAAAGGTGCTCACTTCATGTTGCGATAATGGAACGCGGGGCAGCCATCCTGGACGGCGCCGACGCTGCGGTCATCGCTCGCTGGAAGCCGCCGCGTCGCGCTTCCTTCGTGGAGGCATCAAGCCGAACAATAAACCAGGCATGTGGCCTCATTCCTTGATCGGGATTCCGGCTTCGATCGCCGCTTCGATGAACGCCTGCCGCGCCTCTTCCCGGTTTCGTTTGCCCGACATGACATCCGCGCAAACCGCACAAGCCCTATCCAAGGCGGGACCCTCTTCGGTCGGCCAGTCTTCAACCAACGCCCATGTTGCGGCCTGGGTCGTCTGGATCACCACCCACTGATCCGGGCCCTCAAGGGCGAGCGTCACCGGTTTCTTCCAAATGGTTTGCATGATCTCAGGATCTCCGCTGCGTGCTCTCTGTAGGCTGCTCACATAGCGCGGTTGATCCAGCGTGGCGAGGTGAGGGATGAACGAGATGCTTTTCTGGAGCAGCGAACTGTTGGGATGCGCTTTTCGAAAGGGGTTTCGTGCCGCCGTTTTGCGCGCTTATGCGGAGCCTCCTAGAATTCCTGCACGAATTCACACGCCAGCAAGGTTTTGCCTGGCAGGGCGTCGCCTTGGCGGGCAACGATGGAGACCTTTCCGGGGCCGGCCATTCCGGGTTCCGGCTGCAGATCTGCCGGCAGCTCGCGCGAATAGGCCTTGGTGGCTGTGCCGAGCAGATCGGAGGTCTCCGGCTTCAAACCGTATTTCAAGGCCAGATCGTCAGCGCGTTCGCCCTCGATCAAGACGCCAACAGCGTTGCTTGCAAAGAAAATCTCGTTCGATTTGAAACCGTCGCGGACTATCTGGTTTGGGAGTTTGTAGATCGCCGCGCCCAAGGATGACGTGTCCGGCTTGGCCAGAGCTTCCACGACATCATAGATCTTCATTGCCGATGTCATCGTATAGGGTGGCTTGCAAAGGGCTGCGTCAAAGAACTTTTCATTGGCCGAATCGGCCAGAACCTGTCCGGCCTGAAATGCCGCAAAAGCGACGCAGGCGGAGAAGGCGGCGTAACGAATGAATTGAGCGTTGTGCATGGAATATTCCTGAGAATGCTGTAGCGGGTTGGTAGTCGTTCAATGCATCCGGATGCTTAGGGGATTCGAAGCAATTGTGCTACCTTAAGTTTACCTCTCGACATTTTCGAAAGGGCTGCCAAATGTTTAGCGGAAGGTGGCGGTCGATGGCGAATGGGACCAATCCGACGCGTCCGGATCAAAGTCTGAACAGTTTTCGTGGAGACGGAAATCTAAATGACGTCACTCACCCAGGCGCAAATCGCCGAATTTCAGGGCATCGCAAACAATGCTCCATCGATTTCACCAAGCGATCCAAAGTCTCTTCTCAAGGTCACGGCTAACCTGCTGCATGAAGACGATCTGCGGAGCATTGCGCGCGCTGACTACGGCAACGACACCGATGAACATCGCGCCCAGCTCGTTAACATCGTCCGGCTGTGCGAATTGCCCTCGCCATTGAAATGGCATCCCCGCGAGGTTCTGGAACTGACCCGGTGGTCTGAACCTGGGCAACAGGATCCCGGCATGGCGGCGAGACTATCCAGGCAGTGCGCGTTCGCGTGCACGGTTCTCCTCGTCTCCTATGGCGATCCGCGCAATGCGGATGCTTCTTATGGCAGCAACCAGACACTCATAAGCTTGGTCGGCAGCCTGGAAGCGCTCGGGTTGGACGTCGAGGATGAGGTTCTGTCGCTGTTATCCTGGCTTATTCCGCGCCTGCCCAAACATGAAGCGGGAGAAATCCCCTTCTTCGGACTGGCCATGCTGTGGTTCGCGCTCGGCAGCAGGCACCAATGGAACGACGCAGCACTTCTCGGTCTCTGCGAGTGGATCATGGTCACCGAGGAGGCAGCCAGGCGCCGCAAATCCATCGGCTTGGGCGCAAGCGGATCGTGGCTGGTTTCGGGAACTGGCTATGACACCCATATCGACCGGTGGCAGAAATTGGGGCGGAAACTGGTGGTTCGGCTCGACATGCGTCATGGCCCGGACGTCAGAGAGGCAGTTCAACTGATCGGAGCGATGCTGACATGACAGCGTCCAATGAGGAGATGGCCCAACAGTTGTATAAACAGAAGCGTTATAAAGAAGCCCTCCCTCTTCTGGAGGAGGCTGCAAATGCCGGATCTGCCTGGGCTCATGGAGTGCTTGGTTGGATGTATTGGTATGGCCACGCTGTTCGAAAGGATAGAGATCGATCGCTTCGCCACTACCAGCTGGCCTATGACGGCGGAGACGAGTCCGCTGCAAATCCTCTTGGTCTCAGCCATTTCGACGCGGGACGCGCCCAACTCGCGCTGGAATGGTTCCGGAAAGATCGCCATTGCCCGATATCGTCGCTCTATTGGCAATACAGGACGATCGAGGCGCATCCGCATTTGGCGCGATATGCCGACGAAGCCGACGAGATTCTGTTGGAAGCAGCCGATAGCGGCCACCTGTTCGCGAAACGCGATGTGGCTTTTCGAATGATGAAAGGGCACAAGCGCTTCGGGACACGACTCCAGGGTTTGTTTCTATGGTTGGGTGTCTATCCCGATCTGTTCCGTCTGGCCCGTGCCGATTCATATGATGAACGGCTTCGCTAAAGCATGTCGCGCAAAACTGTGCAGCGGTTTAGCGACCGTGACATGCGCAAAACCAAAGACAGAGATTGTCGCGGCGCCTTTTGCAGGGAGGAGAGCCAATGATCGCAGCCTATATCGATGAAATCATCATGTTTTGTGCCGGCCTGTGGATGGCGTCCGTCGGCTTTGGATATCTGCCGTTTCCCGGCAATCCGGCCAACCGGCCGCCGGTGGTTCGCCACTTCAAGTGGATGGGTCCCTTGCTGCTCGCCATCGCCATCGTTCTGGCCGCCGCCTCCTAGAGGCGCGTGCTCACGCTGGGGTGAAGCAATGACCAATATGGTGGCCTGCACCGCGTGCGGATTGGACAAAACAGAATCGATCGTCCACCGCGGTTCCTACATTCTTCGCTGCGCCGCCTGCGGCGAAACAATAGTCGCCACATCATTCATGGCGATGCTCGACTCGGATCACCAGTGTTCGGCCTTTATCGATCCGGGTCCCGGAAAACACCCATCGCCAGAGATGCTCGTCGCGCGTGGACCGCTCCGGCAGATCGCAACGGCAATCAGCGCTGCGGCGAGTGACGGAACGCTGATACGTCTGATCTCCGAAGTGAGAGATTGAAGTCCGCCTTAGCGTTGGCTTAGCCGTTTTACTTTGCGGTTGCGATCGAGCCGGCAGCTGGGAGGGGGCGCCCTTCATGGGCGTAACCGGACGAGAATCTTGGCTTCGGGGAGGGTCAACTGTTCCGCCATGTCTTGCAATAGCTTCGAGTCCGGTTCGCTTATCACAATATGGCCGCCCGTGATCGGCGTCAGGATCCGGGGTTCGATGACGACCTTGTCGTTAATCAGCACCTGCGTTATTTCTCCCACCGCCGCCTGCGTAAAATCCTGAAATTTTGCAGCGCTTTCGGGTGTGAGCATGATATCCAACTCAGATCCAAAAGAAGTGGGGGCCGAAACCACCTTCGCGCTCTTCACTTCGAGCGAGACAGGCGCGATCGCCTTCGGTCCGTCATTGTCTGGAGCCACGGTCTGCGATGCCTTCGGTGGGGCAGGCGGTATCGAAAGCTCATCCATGATGCCTGGTCCGGCTTTGGACGATGGCAGCGGCGCGATATGCAAATCGGGCGTCTGCAAGTCTTTTGCCGTCAGCACAGCGGGAAGCTGCAAGCTGGCCGGCATATCCTCGCGTTGGATGTGGGTGTACTGCGCAAGGTCGTCCCGCCTGCCTCAACGGTTACGATCTCCGACGCTTCGTGCGTCGAACCATCGTCCAGGGACACCACGAGCTCGACGCTGCGGCTCTTGCTGGCGCGTTTGACGGAAGCCAGCTGATCGGCGGTCAGGTTCTTTGCCCGCTCGGCAAAACCGTTCATCAGCTTTGCGATCGCCGGCTGCTGCGACTGGCTGAATGCTGCGGCGTCGGCTGCCTCCGACAGCGAAAGTGTTGCCGTGTGTGCGGTTGCGTCGGTCGATTCCAGGGTCCAGGTCGACGTCACCGGGACATTGACGCCGCCATAATCTTCGTCTCGCGAGGTCGCCGAAGCCCGACCAATCTCCATGGTCTCCGCCTGATAGGATTGCCCTGTGGCAAGCAGTTCCGCCTCCGGCACCAAGGCGACCACAATTTGAAGAGGGTTTGCCTCGATCTTGGCGATGATGTCATAGAGCCCGCTTTCCCGCGCGGCAGGGATACCGCCGAGTCCATTGGCCGCCATCGCCCGCATATGCGCCACGATCTGATCGACACCGGAGAGATCGCGCGGGTTGCCGTTCAGGTCGGTTTCGAGTTCGAGCGCAGTGGTGCCATAGGCCGTGAGGGAATTCCGATAAAGCGGGTTCATCTGATAGCTATCGGCAAGACCCGCAATGCCTTCCGGCAAGTCGGCACTGAGGGACCAGCGGACCCGCATGCCGTCTTCATCCCGAGACAGGACCGTCATGCGCTGGCGAAACGCGCCGCGCATCGTCATGGCCGAGGCGCCTGGCTTGTCGAACCAGAACGACATATCGGTCTCGGTCGCTTTTTGAACGCGGTAGCTGCGCTCGACACCCATCGCCGGCGCGTAGCCCGGGATCTCGATGCCGCCGGCAGACCACGCCGGATGGGAGAGTGTGAGGCACAGGCAAAACCAGGCAAATCTCTTCCAGTGCGGTGATGTCATGCGGGCAGGGCCTCTGAACATTGAGGGTTGTGGGGCGCCGTCCGGCTGCCGGCCCGCGAGCATATTTGCATATGAAGAGGATGGGTAGTGCCGTTGCCGCAATAATCGTTTTGCGCGAAACTGCTTCAGGTTTTCAAGATTGAGATCAGGAGATCAAGGCTCAGCTTCTTCGGCTATAGGGTCTCTCTCAACCCCCTTCGGATTCTCTTTTCCACGACGCGCCGTTGCAAATGATATAGGAGCATTCGTCCTTATTGCCCTCATCCCATCCCGGCCAGCAGATCACGACGCGATGGAATTTGGCGTTGCAAAGCCCGTGGTTTGCCAGCGCACGCGGATCATTCAAGAAATAGGGGCTTATGGCTTTGTCGCGGGTCCATTCAGGCACCGCCTTCCAATCAGCGGCGCCACCCTCATCGCTCAAGGGGGCGACCTGGCAAGACTTCCAGTTGGACAGCACGATGGTCTGATCGCAGGGAAAGGCTTGGACAGCGCTTGCCAGTAAGATCGAAACCAATGCCGACAATCGCCGGATGCAAACGACCACGCTCTTCTCCCCCATACCGCTTATTCGCATCGTGCTTCTACCCCCGAGATTCATTGCAGGGATCCTAGCAGAAGGGACTGGATAATAGAAGATCACAACTAAGAATATTTTCCTAGTTCATGGATCGTTCTTGCGCTAGGTTTGCCGCCATTGCAACCATGGACTGTCAGATGTTGAGCAAATTTTTTCTCAGAGATGAGGTGATGGTGTGGACGAGCTTTGGCCGTCACGCGCTGCATGAACGGAGTTCCCGCAACAGGCTCCGGAGGGCGGGCGGATACCGATCGACAACACGGGCGAGGGGCTGATGGCGGAATTCAACCCTCGCGACAAAAGCCGAACCAGTCAGGGAAAGAGGCGGGCGATGGTGCGCAAGCATACCGCTCCGCCGAGCGGGACGGATGACGGTAGCCTTCGCTGGCAATGGTTCACCATTCAGTTGCTGGAATCTACGGCCTTCACGACATTGAGTGCGAATGCCTGCCGCGCCTTCTTCCGCATCGTCATCGAGCACACGTCGCACGCCGCCTTGGAAAACGGCAAGCTTGTCGTGACCCATCCTCAATTCGTGTCTTACGGCGTGACCGGCGAATATGTGGCAGATGCGATCGATGAGCTCGAATATAAGGGGCTGATAAAAGTTCGCCGTGGCCGAGCGGGCAGCGGTGTCGCGCATCCCAACCGGTTCACGCTGACTTTTGTCGGTGACCATGAAGGCGCGCCACCCACCGACGAGTGGAAGCGATGCACGGCGGAAAGGTGCCGGAAATGGTCCGAGACCGACCGCAAGATTGCCGCCGACAAACGCGGGCGCGTCGGCAGGAAGAAAAAAATCCCACTTCGGAATCCCGAAATTCCCCCGCTTCGGGATTCCGAAATCCGCCGCGCTTCGTGAGGTATCGACAGCGAGAAACGTTGAATGATTTCAATGTCGCAACCAATTTCGGGATTCCGAAGTGCTATATAGATCTTGGTGGGGAGTTACTGACGAAGACACTTTGCCACGATCAGGAACTCCGTCTCCCGCCCCCCGATCTTCCCAGCCGAAGTCGTGCGAAGCAGAAGGCCGAAAGCTTCATAGAGCCAATAAAGCGGGGGAATTCGGTCCTTGAGCGCGTACACCTGCGTCGACACATACTCGCCGACGAAGACGACATCCATGCCGAGTTCCTTCAATGTTCCTGCAATCTCCGAATGGGATGCCTCCGCGGCGTGCTCGACGCGGAAGGGGGCATAGCCCGGTTTTCCGGCGTTTTTCTGCCTGAGCACGTAGCGATAGAACAAGACGTGGGTCCACCAGGGTGTCAGATCGGTGAAGATCCCCTTGGCTGAGTTCAGGATCGGACCCTTGACGAACACCAGACCACCGGGAGACAGGGTGTCATGGGCTCTCAACAAGGCAGAGCGCGGGCTTTCCAAATGCTCGAGAACGTCCCAGAAGACGCAGGCGTCGAAGCGGCGATCTCCATAGTCGATGGTTTGAGCATCGCCGAGGATCCGCTCAGCGGCGTCCTTGTTCTTCTCGAGCTGCTCCTTGGAGATATCGACAACGGTATATCTCGCTCCTTGCAAGGGGATATGCGTGCGAGAGCCACCTCCAACCTCAAGGATATTTGTGTCGGTCTTGCTGGAAAACGCTGATTGTGCGTGCGACAGCGCGTCGTTTACCCACGGCGAAGCCATAATCTTTCCCTCCCGAAAGATTAGCGTTTACGACTATAAGTAAGCATTAATATAATATTTTAGCAATATTTTAAACATATCTAGTTGAGTGGCGCCCGTCTGGTCGGAATTGGCAGGCAACTCGTCAGCCTAGTTTCGCGCAACCTTCCTGATGTATCCGCAGGTCTGATGATCTTTGAGGCGCTTCAGCCGGAGGAATGCATGACGGTGGGAATTATTCGGGCTCTGGCTGCCCTGGCGATGATGACGGGCCTTGCCGGCTGCATCGACCATGCCAATGATCCCGTACTCCTGGCGGTCGGCGTGCCGGTCAATCCGCCTGCTGTTGCGCACGGCCTGTGCATGACTGACGGCAACGCCATGTATGACGAGGCGAGGAAGCAGTATCAGCTGCGCGCCCAGCTGACCGGATATGCCGGGGCCGATGAGCTGGAGGCCGAAACGACGGCGCGCGCCGCCGCCCATCGGCAATATGTCGCCTGCCTCTCCGGCCAGGGCTACCGGACATTATACGCGAATTGAGAACAGAGAATTCAGCTTTCCTCACCAGCGCCGTGTGAGCCCTCTTCCTGATCGCGACTTTTCACGTTTTTCGGCGATTTAGTCACGCCGGATCGCCTGCAATCACGAGTTTTGGAATTGCATGTGAGTCGCGGAACTCCGCACCCGGGAAAGGCATTCTCTCGAGATAAATCCAGTAAGGAGGGTTTATCATGAAGATGCTCAGGCTCACCCCTTCCACCGCCGCACTCGGCGCCCTTCTCGCCCTCGCGTCGATTGTCCCCGCGCGAGCCGCACCCGTCCAGACGGGCTCCCCGCCAACTGTCTCGGGCGTGAAAATGGTGCAATATAAACCACATGCCGGGTCCTGGCATGGCTACCAGGGCTTCCGCACCGAGCGCCCCGGCACCCGGCGCCATTCCGATGGCTACTGGTATCCACTTGCCGCTTTCGGCGTCGAGGCCGGCACCACGGGCTCCATCGTCCGCCCGCCGGTGAACAGGCCGGCAGCTCCGGAAATGTGCAACCCTACGTTTTCTGGATCGATCGGCCCCGGTAGCATGCCCTGTGATAACGGCTATTGAGCCGGCAAATGAAAGAGGCGGCGATGAGCCGCCTTTTTCTCGATCGGGCCGCCGCTCACATGTCCGTGACCCCCGCTTTGGCACCGTAGTATGTGACAGATCGCCTTCCTAACTCCGGGGCGTAAATTCCACGAATCCTCCCAAGGAGACGATTATGACCACGACTTTCAAGCACGGCCTGATGGCCGCTGCCTTCGGCGCAATCCTCGGCCTCTCGGCCTTCTCGGCCACGGCAGCTCCCCTCCAGTCGAGCGCGACGGAGCAGGGTGCAGCCACGCGTCCGGTTGCCCAGCAAGAAACCACGGTGCAGCACGACAGGCGCACGACCGGTTCGATCGGCGAGCGCGCCTCGGAAACCACGGGCTCGACACATTATATGATGAACCCGAAGAAGCCGCTCAACATGGATTGCAAGCTCGGCTTCAACCCGACGAGCAGCTCCAGCTGCAATTACTGACGAGACGCTCGGCCGTTCGCCATCGCGAGCGGCCGTTCTTCCAGAACGTCATAGGCTTGCAGATCGACTTTCATCCTGTCCCTCCAGGTCTCCAGAAATGCCAGGGTCTCGCCTCTCTCAAGATGGGCCGTCAATGATTCCCGATCCTGCCAGCGCTGAGCGACCAGAAAGCGTCCGGTCGGCCCGTCCTCCAGGACAATGCCGTAAAAGAGGCATCCCTCTTCAGTTCTCGTGCCGAGGCTGATCGCCTCAACGTCGGTGACGAAATCATGAAGGTCGGACGGATCAAGGTGGATGTAGCCCATGAGGATAAGCATGCTTGTTACGCCCCCTTCTTCAATGGCATGACCGTGAGCACGATCTTGCCTTGGATGTGGCCTTTGGCGGCGCGTTCGTGCGCCTTGCGAGCCTCGGCGAGCGGGTAGGTGCTGTCTATGACGACGCGGATCGTCCCGTCATCGAGCAAGCGGCCGACGTCCGTCAGCTGGGCCCCGCTCGACCGGACCTGGGTTGCCGAGACCGTGACGCCCAGCTTCTCGGCATCCTCGGCACCGGCAAAGCCCAAGGGGTACACCGGGAACAATGCGCCGCCGCGCTTCAGCGTGCGCAGGAAGCGACCTGATGTCGGCCCGCCAAGCGCGTCGATGACAAGGTCAATGTCATGCGCGACGTTCTCGGGTGGCGTTCTGGTGTAATCGATGAATGTGTTGGCGCCGAGTTCGCGCAAGAGGGGCTCATGTTTGCCCGATGCCACGGCGATGACGTCAGCGCCTTTCAGTTTGGCGATCTGCAGCGCGAAATGCCCGACGCCGCCGGCCGCCCCGTTGACGAGCACGGTCTTGCCCTTGAGCGGCACGGGCTGATGCCTATGCGGCTGAAGCGGATTGGGCTCGTTGTGCCCCAGTTCGATCATGAACTGCCACGCGGTGAGCAGCGACATCGGCGCGCCGGCGGCATGCACGTGATCGATGCCGGCAGGCTTGAGGGCAAGATCCGACGCCGGCACGCTGACATACTCGGCATAGGCCCTGCTTTCCCCGACACTGAAAAATCGAACCATGGAGTAGACCTCGTCGCCGACGGAGAAGCCTCCGACATCGGCGGCGACCGCTTCGACGACACCTGAGACATCCGTGCCCAGAATGATGGGGAACGGCACCTGCGGCCGCCATTCCGGCGGAAGCGCCCTAAAGCCATCGCGCAGGTAGCAGTCGGGAGGATTGATGCCGATGGCGTGCACGCGAACAAGGACCTCTCCCGGCTTCGGCTCAGGCTTCGGCGCGTCCTCGTAGCGCAGCACCTCGGGGCCGCCAAAGGCATGAATCCGGATCGCTTTCATTGTTTCACCCGACATCGCTTTTCTCCATCAGGACAGATGTGCTATTGAATTCGGAGCGCTGCCCCGGTTTATCCGGAGCGCCGCCCCGTTTAAGCGGAGCACTGCCCCGCTTGTCAAGAGGTATGATGAGAGCCGACGCGAAAAAGAACTACGATCACATCCTCGCCGTTGCCCGCGAACTGCTGACGGGAGGAGGTGCCGATGCCTCGCTGCGCGACATTGCCCGCAAAGCGGGGGTGGGGGATGGGACGCTGTACCGCCACTTTCCGACGCGGGAGGCGCTGCTGGAGGCGCTTCTCCGCAACGGCTTCGACGCGCTGAAGGAAAGGGCGCACGCACTCGAAACGTCGAACGAGCCCGATGCCGCTCTGGTGACCTGGCTGCGGGAGGTCGTCGCTATGGCGCATCATTATAGTGGTGCCATTGCCGCGATGGTCGCCGCGATCGCCGACGAAGGCTCCGCGCTTCATGCCTCCTGCGTCACCATGAAAGCAGCCGGAACGCGCCTGCTTGTCCGCGCCCAGGCCGAAGGCGTGGCGCGATCCGACATGGACGGGACGGATCTGTTTGCAATGGTCGGAGCATTGGCATGGATCGGCGACCAGCCTTCGCTCGCCCCACGCGCGGATCATCTGTTCGACATCATCTCGAGCGCGATCCTGACGGGCAAAGTGCGATGACAAGGCTGAAATCCGTTCGATCTCGGCGACCGACAGGCGACGGGATGATCGGTGGCTGCAACGATGACAGTCATTCCTCTCGCATTTGCGGCACAAATGTTGCGTCGAATGCAAAAATGCAATAAGTACAGAATCGTGCAAACTGGTGACAGTGGGTGTTGCGAAAAGCCGCAGCCAAGAGCGATTGACGCGTCTGCCTTGGAATTGCCATGCTCGCCGCGATGGTCGCATTTCATAATCAATCGAATTTCAGACACAGGTGGGGATAGTCATGACTGCAAAGGCCGCATGCTCCGATTTCCTGCATTTTTTCCGCTCCTGGATCAGCAACCCGCTTCGGGTCGCGGCCATCGCGCCGTCGGGGGATTCGCTTGCCAGGATCATGACCAGTGAAATTGCCGCACTCGACGGTCCGATCATCGAACTCGGCCCGGGAACCGGCGTCTTCACCCGTGCGCTGTTGGCGCGCGGCGTCAGTGAGGCGGATCTGACCCTGATCGAGTATGGCCCGGAGTTCATCAATTCGCTGCAGGCGCGGTTCCCGACGGCGCGCGTGTTACAAATGGATGCCGCCCATCTCTCCCATGCCGATATTTTCGAAGGCGAACCGGTCGGCGCAGTTGTCAGCGGCCTGCCGCTTTTGTCCATGTCGCCGCGCAAGATCACCTCGATCATGGCTGGCGCCTTCGCCTATATGCGGCCGGGCGGGGCGGTTTATCAGTTTACCTATGGTCCGCGCTGCCCGGTGTCGCGGCCGATCCTCGACCGTCTCGGCTTGAAGGCGGTGCGCATCGGCGGCACGGTGCGCAACCTGCCGCCGGCCTCCGTCTACCGGATTTCGCGCCGCAAGCCGCTGGAATTGTCGAGCGAGCGCTATCGCCAGAGCGACACCGAAATCGACGACGTCGCCGCCTTTTCCAACGAAACCGGCGGCTGAACGATGATGCCGGGCCGGAATGGCTGAGAACAAGCGGACGGAGACCACGGAAGGCAGGCGGGAACGCAAGCGTCGGCAGACGCGCGAGCGCATCGAAAACGCTGCGATGACCCTCTTTCTCCAGCGCGGCTTCGACGCCACGACCATCGAGGACATCACCGAAGCGGCCGATGTCTCCAAGCGTAGTTTCTTCGATTATTTCCCCTCCAAGGAAGAGGTGGTTTTCGCCTGGCAGGATAGCTTTGCCGATCGGCTGATGGCGGCAATCGCCGCAAGGCCTGCAGATGAATCTTCCGTCGAGGCGGTCGAGGCGGCAATCACCGCAACCGTCATCGCCTCCGTCGACGAGCGCGGCCTCGCGCTTGGCGAACTCATCCATCGCACGCCGGCGCTGAAAGCTCGCGATCAGCTGAAATACGCCAGGCTCGAACAGAAGCTCGCCGAGGCGCTGCTGCTGCGCAAGGGAAATGATCCAGAGCAGCGGTCGCGCATGCGCCTCCTTGCGGCGATCGTCATCGGTGCGCTGCGCGTCGGTGGCGAACTCTGGCAGCACCGTCCGCCGGGCGCCTCGCTTGAGGATTTCGCCCGGGAGATCTTCGCCGACCTCTGGAAGATGCTGGCGGAGTTCGGCGACCAGGCGAAGACCAGGCTTTGACGTACGTCGCCTGAGGATCAGCGTGCACGCCCCGCGCGCCAGTGGCCGGTAATGTTTTCATCGCCGTCACTGTTATCCCCGCGGTGCCATCCTATATCTGCAAGCGTCGCAGCGACCACATTCTCATTTATCATCTCGATGGGCGGGTCATCACCATGCCGGCATCACTTTCGATCAGGGCAGACATTCGCGTCCGAAGACGTCTCCAAAAGCCCAGGCATCTCCGACCATTCCACCGACTTTCAATGATCTATTGACCAAGAGAGGAAAGACCATGTCCAGTTACACCGCAGCCAACTACAACGCAGCGAAGTCAGGCACCTTCAAGATCGGCGGCGAGATCGAGGTCAACCGTCTCGGTTTTGGCGCCATGCGCGTCACCGGCAAGGGCATCTGGGGCGAACCGGCCGATCATGCCGAATCCATCCGCACGCTGAAGCGCCTGCCGGAACTCGGCGTCAACTTCATCGATACGGCCGATTCCTACGGCCCCGATGTCTCCGAATGGCTGATCAAGGAAGCGCTGCATCCCTATGGCGGCAAGTCGATCATCGCCACCAAGGGCGGCCTGACCCGCCACGGTCCCGATATCTGGCTGCCCGTCGGCCGTCCGGAATATCTGATCCAGCAGGCGCATAAGAGCCTGCGCAATCTTGGGCTCGAGCAGATCGATCTCTGGCAGCTGCATAGGATCGATCAGAAGGTGCCGGCCAAGGAACAGTTCGATGCGATCAAATCGCTGCTCGATAGCGGCCTCATCCGCCATGCGGGTCTGAGCGAAGTGTCCGTTGCCGACATTGAAGCCGCCTCGAAGTACTTCAAGGTCGCGACCGTCCAGAACCGCTACAATCTCGTCGATCGCACCAGCGAGGACGTGCTCGATTACTGCGCCAAGCATAATATCGGCTTCATCCCATGGTACCCGCTGGCCGCCGGCGACCTCGCCAAGCCGGGCTCATTGCTCGATACGATCGCCAAAAAGCACAATGCCGCGCCAAGCCAGATCGCGCTCGCCTGGGTGCTGAAGCGCAGCCCGGTCATGCTGCCGATCCCCGGCACCTCCAAGGTCAAGCATCTCGAGGAAAACGTCGCAGCCGTCGACATCACCCTCTCGAACGAGGAATTCTCCGCCCTCGACGCCGAAGGCCGGAAGCTCTTCAAGGCTGCTTGACGGGCGCTGACAGCTGCCCCTCACCCTAACCTTTACCGGGTCGAGACGAGTGGCTCGACCCCGGTTGGTGCCGGCAGGCGGATGCGGGGCAAGCCATCGGCGATCCGCGAGGCCGCAATTTTCGGCATAAATTTGACCATCCGGTCAAACATGCTGCAAAATGAGGCGGCGACCTGTTATTTTGAGGGCAAGCATTGCGTCCAGCGCATTGCTGCATTGCGGTATTTTCGCTATTCCAACTCGAAAGAATTGGGTATCACTATCTTCGTAAGCAGCGCACTCCTCCTCCCAGCGCTCTTACATCGGACTGACAACACTCCTCCTCCCAGTTGTCAGTCAGGATCAAGAGCCCGGCGCACCTCCTCCCGCGTCGGGCTTTTTTCTTTTCCTGAAAGTCTGTTTTCTCCCAAGTCGAATCGATCAATTGCCAATACGGGCAACGCCGCTTTTGCCGTTGTCCCGGGTCCATTTGACCTTGTTGGCGCCGGCGCGTTCGAGTTCGAAGCACATCGGCTTGCCCTTGTTCCAGCTCTGGAATTTCTGGCAGAGGCGGTTGGCGTCGATCCACCATTGGCCAGTATCGCTTGGCTTGACATAGCGGCCGAGACCGATCGCCTGGCCGTTGCCGTCGACCTTGCCGGAAGAACGGAAGATCAGTGGCAGTTCACCGCCAAGCGGTGTGGAGAGGTAGACCGTCTTGCCGATGATGTCGCGGCGGATGTCGGCCTCGCCAAGCGTCTCCGTCGAGCCGAGAGAAGGCATCAGCATCAATGTCGATAAGCCTGTGATCGCGAGCAACTTCATCACCCTGATCCATCGATTGAATGTGATCGGACAAAACGCCGTGGACAGCCGAAAGTTTCAGGCGCAATTCCAGCAAAAGCGCGCAGCGGTTCTCACAGGAATGCTCTTGTCCACCTCCCGCGGTTTGACTCGGCAAGCCTCGTCGGACTATTTGAACGGGCGCCGCCTGTCCGGGGCGTGAACCGATTGGAGTTTGGTCATGATCGGCAAAAGGCGCGCCCCGCGCGCGGCCCTGGCAGGCCTTCTGGTTGCAACGATGGTGCTCGCCGGCTGCGGCGGCAGGCCGGTCGGTGTCATGCAGGCGGCCGGCACCGTCGCCCCGGGCACCTCGAAGGTCGATCTTCTCGTCGCCACGACGCGCGCTGCCGACGACAATCCCGCCGTGCTTTTCTCCGGCGAACGCGGCACTGGGCTCGCCGTCAATGCCGTCGACGTCTCCATTCCGCCGGAAGCCAATCGCAAGGTCGGCCAGGTGCAATGGCCAAGCCGCCTGCCGGCCGATCCGCTGCGCGACTTCGTCACCATTTCCGTCGATCCGCTGGAAGGCGAGCGGGCCGGCGAGACCTGGCTGAAGACCCATATGCCGAAGAGCCGCCGGGTGCTGGTCTTTGTCCACGGCTTCAACAATCGCTATGAGGATGCCGTCTACCGCTTCGCCCAGATCGTCCATGATTCGCATGCCGACGTCGCCCCGGTCGTCTTCACCTGGCCGTCGCGCGGCAGCATCTTCGATTATAATTACGACAAGGAAAGCACCAACTATTCCCGCGACGCGCTGGAGGAGCTGCTCACCCGCACCGCCGCCAATCCTGCTGTCAGCGACGTCACCATCATGGCCCATTCGATGGGCACCTGGCTCACCGTCGAAGCGCTGCGGCAGATGGCGATCCGCAACGGTCATGTCGCCTCGAAGATCAACAATGTCATCCTCGCCTCGCCGGATCTCGATGTCGACGTCTTCGGCCGCCAGTTCGCGAGCCTCGGCAAGGAAAGGCCGCACTTCACCATCTTCGTTTCGCAGGACGACCGGGCTTTGGCGCTGTCGCGGCGCATCTCCGGCAATGTCGACCGGCTCGGCCAGATCGATCCCTCGGTCGAACCCTATCGCAGCAAGCTCGAGGCGGCCGGCATCACCGTGCTTGACCTCACCAAGCTCAAGGGCGGCGACCGGCTGAACCACGGCAAGTTCGCCGAAAGCCCCGAGGTGGTGAAGCTGATCGGCGACCGGCTGATTGCCGGCCAGGCGATCACCGATTCCAATGTCGGGCTCGGCGAGGCCGTCGGCGCGGTGGCGATGGGCGCTGCCCAGACTGCAGGAAGTGCCGTCAGCGTCGCCGTCAGCACGCCGATTGCGATCTTCGATCCGCGCACCCGGCGCAACTACGACGCCCAGCTGAAGCGTCTCGGCCAGTCGATGAACAACACCGTCGGTTCGGTCGGCGACAGCGTCGGTGCCAGCCTGCCGGAAAGCCAATAAATTCCACAGAGCAATTCCAGCAAAAGTGCACAGCGGTTTTGCGTTTCGGAACTGCGAAAGCCAAAGAGATAGGGAATTTCCCGTAATTCGGAGAAAACGGAAATTCTCTAGGCATCCCATCTTGATGTGATATATCAGGCTGACGACGGCAATTCTGTCTGCCGTGCGATGGGTTGATGGCATGGCGGATGAGATGAAGAAGAGGGTAGCGGTCGTCGGCGCGGGCGTGATCGGCGCCTCGATCGCTTTCGAACTGCAGCGGCGCGGCCTTGAGGTGACGCTGATCGACAAGGGTGAGCCGGGTCGCGGCACCTCCTTTGGCAATATGGCAAGCATCGCGCTCGATTTTGCCGCCGGCTCCGGCCCTTCGACCTGGAAGAAGATCCCCGGCTGGCTGCTCGATCCGGAAGGGCCGGTCTGGCTGCGGCCCTCCTATGCTGCCAGAATGCTGCCCTGGTTCCTGCGCTTCCTCGCCGCCGGCCGGCCCTCGCGTCTCCGAGAGATCGAGGATGCCGGCATGAGCCTGTCCAACCGCGCGCTCGGCGATTTCAGGCAGATGCTCCAGGCGATCGGCGCACCCGAATTGATGACCGAGGAAGGTTGCCTGGCGATCTACGAGACCGAGGCGGAATTTGCCGCCGATCGCGGCCATCTCGCCATGATGCAGCGCTACGGGCTCGAATTCGAGGTTTTGAGCAACGGCGCCATCCAATATTACGAACCCACCCTGTCACCGGCGATTGCCAAAGCCGTGCTGCTTCCCGACAACAAGTCGATCCGCGACCCTTATCAACTGGTGGTGAAACTCGCTGACGCCGCCAAGGCTGCGGGCACGACCTTCGTCTCCGGCACTGTGCGGAATATCGAGCGCAGGGGCGATGGCACGGCCGTCGTTCTCCTCGAGGATGGCAGGCGGATCGAGGCCGGTTCGGTGGTGCTTGCCGCCGGCGTCCACACCCGTTTCCTTGCCGAAAAGCTCGGCGAGCCGATCCCGCTCGAAACCGAGCGCGGCTATCACACACAGATCATGAAGCCCGGCATCTCCATGCGTTATTCGGTGATCTGGCCGCATCGCGCCTTCATGGTGACGCCGACGGCGGGCGGCATCCGTGTCGGCGGCAATGTCGAGCTCGCCGGTCTCGATGCCGCGCCGGATTTCCGCCGTCCGCGGGTGCTGGTGCGCCATGCCCAGCGCGCGCTGCCCGGCCTGAAGGTCGAGGAGACGACGGAATGGATGGGTCATCGTCCGGCGCTGCCCGATACGATCCCGATCATTTCGCCGTCGTCGAAAATGCCCGGCGTCTTTTATGCGACCGGCCACGGCCATCTCGGCCTGACCTTTTCGGCAACGACAGCGCTCGTGATCGCCGATATGGTGACCGGGCTCAAACCATCCCTCGATGTGACCCCGTTCCGCATAGACCGCTATTAGGAGGCCCGATGTCCGATACCAGCAAACCCGTAGCGCTGATCACCGGCGGCGGCCGCGGCATGGGCGAGGCGATCGCCCGCGAGCTCTCCGCCCAGGGCTATCAGTTGGCGCTGATGTCGCCGTCGGAAAGCTGTGAGAAGCTGGCTGCCGAACTCGGCGGCGTCGCCTCGCGCGGCGTTGCCGAAAAGGCCGAGGATCTCAAGGCGATCTTCGACCTGACGATGAAGACCTATGGCCGCATCGACGCCGTCGTCAACCTGAGCGGTCACCCGCCGAAGGGCGACCTGCTCGATATTTCAGACGAGAACTGGACGCTCGGTTCCGACATGATGATCCTGTCGCTGGTGCGCATGGCCCGCCTGGTGACGCCGGTCATGCTGAAACAGGGCAAGGGCGCCTTCGTCAACATCACCACCTTCGCGGCCTACGAGCCGTCGCTGGTCTTCCCGGTTTCCTGCACCTATCGTGCCGCTGCCGGCGCCTTCACCAAGCTCTATTCGGATCGTTATGCGGCCGACAATATCCGCATGAACTGCATACTGCCGGGCTATATCGACAGTCTGAACCACAAGCCCGAGACCGCCGAGAAGGTCCCGATGAAGCGCATCGGCCATGTGGAGGAGATCGCCAAGACCGCGGCCTTCCTGCTCTCCGATGGCGCCGGGTATATCACCGGCCAGAATATTCGCGTCGATGGCGGCGTCACCCGTCACGTCTGATCTGGAGTTTTCGATATGAGATGGAAGCGCACGATCCAGTTGCTGGATGTCCACGCCGAAGGTGAGATCGGCCGCGTCGCGATCGGCGGCGTGCCGAAAATCCCGGGCGATACCATTGCCGCCCAGCTGCACTGGCTGAACACCGATCCGAAGGGTGACGACCTCCGCCGCTTCCTTTGCCTGGAGCCGCGCGGCGCGCCGATCGGCTCGGTCAACCTGCTGCTGCCGGCACGGCACCCGGAGGCCGACGCCGCCTTCATCATCCTGCAGCCCGACCAGGCGCATGCGAGTTCCGGCTCGAACTCGATCTGCGTCACCACGGCCTTGCTCGAATCCGGCATCGTCGAGATGAAAGAGCCGGAGACGATCGTCACCCTCGAAACCGCCGCCGGCCTGGTCGAGGCGACGGCGACCTGCCGCGACGGGCGCTGCGAAAAGGTCAGGCTGACGATGGTTCCGTCCTTCGTGCATGAGCTCGATGTCGGTATCGACACGCCGCATTGGGGAAAGATCAAGGCCGACATCAGCTATGGCGGCATCTTCTATGCGCTGGTCGATGTCGGCCAGATCGGTCTGACGATCGAGAAGGCCAATGCCGCCGGCCTCGTCCAGGCCGGCATGATCCTCAAGGAGCTGATCAACCGCGGCATCAAGGTCGTCCATCCCGAGATCCCGGCGATCTCGGGCGTCGCCTATGTCATGTTCCGCGATACCGAAGCCGACGGCACGGTGCGCACCTGCACCACCATGTGGCCGGGCCGCGCCGACCGCTCGCCCTGCGGCACCGGCAACTCCGCCAATCTCGCCACCCTTTATGCCCGCGGCAAGGCCAAGGTCGGCGACGTCTTCACCTCGAAATCGATCATCGGTTCCGAATTCGAGGTCGGCCTCCAGGCAGTGACCGAGGTGGCCGGCCGCCCCGCCGTCATCCCCACCATCACCGGCCGCGGCTTCACCTTCGGCCTGACCCAGGTAGCCCTCGACCCCTTTGACCCGCATCCGAACGGTTTTGCGCTGACGGATGTCTGGGGGCCATCGGCCGGGGAGATTTGAACGCGAGGAGCATGATGCAGCTTTGCTCGCTGCGAGGCTGTCGGATTGTTGCAGAGAGAAGAACATGAGCAAGGATATCGAGACCGTAACACTGTGGCGTCCGGTCGGGCCTGAGGAGCTGGCGCTTATTCGCGATCTCGACATGCGCGGATTTCCGCCGCGCTTGCCCGACCAGCCGATCTTCTATCCCGTGCTGTCGGAAGATTATGCAGTCAAGATCGCGCGCGACTGGAATGTGCCGAGGAGCGGGTCAGGCTTCGTGACGAAGTTTGAGGTGAGAAAGGATTACCTCGCCGACCATGCGGTTCAGGAAGCGGGCGGCCGGGCGCATCTTGAATATTGGATACCTGCGGAGGAGATGGATCAGTTCAACGCGGCGATCATCGGAACGATCGAGGTCACGAAGACGTTTCCGTAACCGTTTCCCGTTCTTCGGGAACGGTGCGCCTCGGCTTGGCTGATGCAAGCGGTGTTGCTCCCGAAACCGACTGACCAAGGTGACGCATGAGCATCCGCGTAACAATATTTGAAACGCGATCAGCCCCGCCTGCGCTCAGCATCCCCGGTTCGAGTGTCCCAACCCAGCATGGCCAGCTCGGCCACGGCCTCCAGTTCGCCACGGGTCGCTCCGTCGCGGGCCAGGATCGACATGCCATTCTGAACGGTCTGCACGAAGCGGGCAAGCGCGTGGACGTCGGTCGAGACTGGAATTTCGCCTGCTGATATCGCCTGGTTCAGGCGCAGCTTCAGGCGCTCGAGCGTGACGGCGCGGGCGGCTCGCACGAGTTCGCCGAGTTCCACATGGCCCTCGCTGCCGACCGAAGAGAGCGCCACCATGCAGCCGCGGGGAATATCCACGACACAGCCGGTCAGGGCAGCGGCCGAATCCATCAGGAGCGACATCACCGCTTCACGGGCCGTGCCCGCGGAGAGGAAGCCTGCCCAGACGAGCGCCTCGTTGTTGTCGCGATAGTGGCGCAACGCCTCGGCATAGAGCGCCTCCTTCGAGCCGAATGCCGCGTAAAGACTCGGCGATCCGATCCCCATCGCCTCGGTGAGATCGGCGATCGAGGTCGCCTCGAAGCCCTTGATCCAGAACAGGCGGGTTGCCCGCGCCAAGGCTGTTTCCCGATCGAACGCCCGCGGCCGCCCGCGACTGCGGGCAGGGGTTTTATCGGCTTCCGAGATCTCATCCGATTTTTGCATCGATCATTATATAAACCCATTGACACCCCATCGCAACGTGCCTAGCTATTTATATGTCGATCACTACAGAAAGAGAAGATCATGACAGAACTGGCTGGAAAGCGTGCCCTGGTAACAGGTGGCTCGCGTGGCATCGGTGCCGCCATCGCATTGGCGCTTGCCGACAAAGGCGCTGATGTCGCCATCACTTATGAGCGTTCGGCCGATCGCGCCGCCGAAGTCGTCCGGGCGATCGAGCGCAAGGGCCGCAAAGCGCTTGCTATCCAGGCCGACAGCGCCGATCCGGCGGCCGTGAAGCGCTCGGTCGACGAGGCAGCCCAGGCACTTGGCGGTCTCGACATTCTCGTCAACAATGCTGCAATCGCGCTTTACGGTGCGATCGCCGACGTCAGCGTCGAGCAGATCGATGCGCTGCTGGACGTCAATGTGCGATCGCCTCTGCTCGCTTCGCAGGCCGCCATTCCCTATCTGCAGGCGGGCGGCCGCGTCATCACGATCGGCTCGGTTGGCGCCGAACGCATCGTCGGTGATACCGGTACGGTCTATTTCATGACGAAATCCGCGCTCCACTCGTTTACCCGCGGCCTCGCGCGGGAACTCGGATCTCGCGATATCACCGTAAACCTCGTCCAGCCGGGTTCGACCGACACCGATATGAATCCCGCAGACGGCGACTTCGCCGACTTCCAGCGCGCCCTCATCCCACTTGGCCGTTATGGCGAGCCGGAAGATGTGGCGGCCGCTGTGGCTTTCCTCGCAAGCCCTGCTGCAAGGCACATCACCGGAACCATTCTCACAGTGGATGGCGGCCTGAACACCTGAATCGGGAGGTGTTGCTTCCGGCCCTCAAAAGACAGGGGGACCGACAGATGGCGGCCCTTCTTTCTCACTTATGCGCTAGCCGGAAGGGGTGACGGCCAGGATCGTGTCGGAGAGCCTGTGGCCGGGCGTGGGGGTCGCGTGCAATGCGCGCTCCGCGTAGCTGTGCAGCAGCGCAGGGTCGTCGATCACATGTGCCGGGACGGCGTAGTAGCGGCGAACCGTCACCTCCCTCCCGGCAGCGCGGTAGCGGAACGGTTCGGAGCCATCTGCCTCGAACTCCGCGCGCATCGCTTCGTCGACGCGGAGATACAGCGTGCCCTTCATGACGAACCCGAACTGCGCGCCGTTTCGAACCAGGGCGGATCCGCCGAAGAAGCGCCTGATATCGATGCAGCCGGCTGGGGCGATCTGGCTGGCAAAGTCGAGCGCCAGCCCGCGTGTCGCCTCGCTACTCATGGTGCTGCTCCGCCAGAAGATCGAAGAAGCCGGTGATCGCGCCGAATCGGCCATCGGAAATCACCCCGAAACTCGTGCCGGTCTGCAAGACCCTCTCGTCTTCGTGGCGCAGTGCCCAGCGCGCCAGAGAACGGTCATTATGGTGGAGAACGCTCAATATCTTGAACCGGCCTCCCGGCATGCTCTCCTTGAAGCCCGCCATATAAGCCGAGAGACCGGCGCGCCCCGCGATCGCTCCATTCGGGTCGCAATAGGTCACCTCGTCAGCGAGGCAAGCCAGCATTTCCGGCTCGCGAGCGTCAGCGTCCAGCGACCAGATGGCTGCATATCGATTCCAGAGTGCCTCAGGTGTCATGACATCGTCTCCAGTTGATTGAATTCATCTTCTATCGCCTGCCGCAGGCCGGCCTTGTCATCGCCACCGCGAATGAGCACGAGGAGTCCCTGATAGAAGGCCAGAAGGCGGGTGGCTGTCCTGTTCGCCTTGGCTCCGTCACCGTCTCGAGCGATGGTCGGCACTTCGGTCAGCCTCGAGCGGAATGTGGTACGAAGGAGGCCGAGCGCCGCTTCGACACGGGGATGCGGATTGACGCCGCCGCCGAATTCCACCGCCATATTGGTGATCAGGCAGCCAAGGGAGCCATCGTCGGGCTCATGCAGGAGCGACAGGAACAATTCGCGCAACCCTTGAAGCCCGCTTCCTGGCGGCGCAAACCGCTCGATCCGTCCCTCCAGCACCGTTCGGTGGTAATGTTCGAACGCTGCGTCGAAGAGGCCGGCCTTGTCGCCGAAGGCGTGATAGATGCTTCCGCCCTTGAGCCCCGTCGCCTCCTCGAGGTCTCGGATTGATGCAGCTTGATAGCCCTGCTTGCGAAAGATGTGCATCGCCCCCGTCAGCACCGCCTGCTCATCGAATTCCCGCGTTCGGCCCATCGTCGCTCCAATTCTTTATCGATTGTTCTAGAATGACCGATAAAGAATTCAAACGCAACTGCCTCAGTGACTTTCGGCGAAATTCTCGCCGGCCGACCTCGGTCATCCCAAGCGCGTGGGCACCCATCGCTTAAGGTTTAGGATGATGTTTCGGTGGAATGGCCGGTCGGCCAGGTGGACGGCGCTTGTTCGAAGACAGCCTCCAGCATCTCCAGGCTGAATCCGACATACCGCGGCCCCCATCAACCGCGTTGCAAAACTCTGGCGCTGACCTGGCCTGTGGCAAGCTTCTCGGCCGGCGCTGGCCTGCCAAGCAGATAACCTTGGCCGATGTCGCAACCCAGGTCCTGAAGCCGCTGAAGTTGGCTCTCCTCTTCGATACCCTCGGCGGTTATCGTCACGCCAAGTCCCACACCGAGAGCGATGATCGCCTTGATCACCTTGTCTTGCTTGTCATCGGTCTCGAATGAAGAGACGAAACTCCTGTCGATCTTGATCTTGTCGAACCGGTAGTTGGATAGTTGTGAGAGGCTGGAATATCCTGTTCCAAAGTCGTCGAGAGCAATCCTGACGCCCGCGTTCACCAGATCGTCGAGGACGATTCGTGCCGTGACAGCGTCCTGGATGATGGCGCTCTCCGTCACCTCCAGCTCGACCCTGTGCGCCGGCAGACCGACATCGCCCAATATCTTGAGAATTCGCAGGCCGAGTAACCGATCGCTCAGTTGGATCGGAGAAAGGTTGAATGACAGGACAAGCTCATTTGGCCAGGAAAGCGCATCGGTGCAGGCGTGGCGAAGCAATTGGTCTGTCAATTCGACGATCAGACCGGCTTCCTCTGCCACAGGAATGAATTCGTTCGGTGGGATGAATTCGCCGGAGGCCGTCTTCCAGCGCGCCAGGGCCTCGAAGCCGATAATCCGATTCGTCTTCAGGTCTACGAGCGGTTGATAGTAGGGAACGATCTCGGCCTTCTTGATGGCTGCTCTCAGATCAGCTTCCACTCGAATCCGCTTTGCCAACTCGTCCTGCATCGAAGCCACGAAGGGCTTCACCAGATTGCGCCCCTGCTTTTTGGCGACATACATCGCACAGTCGGAATGTCGAATGACTTGACTGAGGTCATCGCCGCTCTCCGGATAAAGCGCGAAGCCGACACTGGCGCCGAGGTCGACGGCGACACCATTGAATGTGAACGGCTTGCCGATCAAAGTCACTATGCGGTTCCCCAACGCGACAAGATCGGGATTTCCGGTGCGCCGTGCCAGAACAACGAACTCGTCTCCGCCAAGGCGGAAAACGTGCTCGCGGGGAAAGAGGGAAGAGAGCCGCTGGGCAACAGTCTTTAGCACCGCATCCCCGTGATCGTGCCCGAGGAGATCATTGATCTTCTTGAAGCCGTCGAGATCGATGCTGAACACGGCGTAGGTTTCTTGTGCCCTTTGATCGGTCATCGCCTGTGCGCATACGGAATCCAGAAACCTGCGGTTAGGCAGTTCGGTCAGCGTGTCGTGACAGGCGATCCAGTCTACGTTCTTTTCGGCCTGCAGCCGGCGATTGACCTCCCTCGAAAGATCCCGGATCCTCAGCGCGGAATAAATCAGCCCGAGAAACCCGGAGATATTAAGGGCGAGGAGCGCATGGTCCAGCGGATAGTCATGATGCTTTTCGATGAATCCATCCAGCCCTTCATGCCATTGGAAGAGCCAAGACAGGCAGAAGAGAAGCAGGAAGATCGCGAGCCAGGCAACGATCTCCATCTGCGGTCTGGTTGGTTGGATGCGAGGCATATGAACAGGCTCCTGTTGTGTGAAGAGCCGTCATGGCCAGTTTGCTACGCTCGTATCAGCGAATGCCGACGACGGATGGCGCAACTTCACGGCATCGGCGATCCTACGCCGTGATCGAAGACCGCCTCAATTCATTCGGGCGGAATTAAGAGGGCCGGTATCGCAATGGCTGATGAAGCCGCGCAGCACCGACAAATCCCAAAGATCGTGCGCTTGGTAGGTTAATGGTGGGTTGCCTTTGCGAAGGCACGGGAGTTTCGCTGCGCACAATGGATATCTTTGCCGTAAATCGGATGAGGATTCGGTTCCTGTCCATCGGTCGCGCATCCCGGAGCCGATCAATCTGCCAGCATCGTATCCGCCAGGCTGTAGCAGTGGCTCGCCTGATAGGCGTTCCGGCCCCGGTTCATGTGCGTCACATTGAAAGTCCGAATGGCGCGCAAGATGCGACGCTCCGCGAGGAATTTGCGGATCGAGGCCGAGCCCCGCACATTGATGCCGAAAATGTCCTCGCCGCGCGGAAAAAAGTAACCGACGTCTTCGGGCGTCGTGACGCAGTGCTCGAGAAAAGCCGCGTCCACGTCGCCCTGCGCGGGTGAATGGTCGGTGGTGAAATGCGAAAGATGCACCAGGAATCGTGCACGCAGCCCTTCGCCGTCGGCGTAGAGCGTGAAAAGCTCCATCCAGCTCGCATTAACGCGGACGAGCGGCTTGTCGGAAGTCGAGGGCAGACAGGAAACTGACCAGTAGTGACGCTCGGTCTTGCGCGGGATGGGGATGCAGGTCTGCCCGTATACCCCGAGAATTTCCAGAACGTCTTGCGCCTGCGGGCGACGAAGCAGCTTCTGGAACCGCGCGACGTACTTGAACCGCTGTTCCAGGGACTCCAGACGCTCTTCAGCGTCGATCAAGTCTGCCTCGCCTTCTATCCAATCCCGCTGCTGCTCAGGATCAAGAAACTTGCGCAGGCCGGTGGTGCTGCGACGAGGGGTCGTGCTTATGTCAGGTGCCATGCGAGATCCGTCTTCTCATCGCTTCACCGGCCTGATCCCGCGACGTCGGCTCTTGGTGGTGAGGCGCCGTTCGCAGCCGAGCGGTTTGCCGGCGCGGTGGACCAACGCACCGGCCGCACAATAACATCCATCGAACGAATGGCGAAGACTGCCCTTCAGCCGGCCCGAAAGCCAAAGCCCGCCAACGACCAAACCGCTGCGCACTTTTGCCGGAATTGTTCTAGTAAACGAACGGATCGACCCCGGCCGCAGCATGGGTGCCCGGCTCTTTCGGATAAATCACACCCTTGCGCAGGATGATGTTGGCATAGAGCCTGGGCTCGCCGGTCTGGATCACCGCATGGGCGGTCTTCACCCTTCCGTAGAAATCCTGGCCGATCAGCGGCACCACCTGGCGGTGCGGCTCGTGGCGCGCGCAGCAGTCGATCATCTCCTCATGCACCGGATCGAGCTTGTCGCGCTCGGCCTTGACGGTCGAGCGGAAGATCGCATCAGTCACGAAATCGTCGATCGGCAGCACGCTGAGCACGGCGTTGAGAACCGGGATGAGGTGGTGGCCGTCGAGCCGGATCAGCCGGCGGGCATGTTCGACGCCGGGATAATTACCGTCGACGATGGCGATCTCGTCGCCGTGGCCCATGGCGCGAAGCGTAAAAAGCAGCTCCGGGCTCAACAGCGGATCAAGTCCTTTCAGCATGGTCTACCTCCTTGAAGAGTACGTTCTGGTCGGTGAGGTAACGCGCAAAGATCGGCAGGCTGGCGCCGCCGATGGCGCGCGCCTGCGCGCCGACCGCGCCCTCGATGATTTCGGGCATGACGACGCCCTGCAGGTCGAGCTTGGCGGCTTCGTCGATGGTGGCCTGTACCACCCGGCTGCGCACCCAATCGGGAAAGCCGCCGTCGATGACAGCCGCGCTGAAATCGACGATCGAGGCGGCGGCAACGATCGCCTGCGCCAGCGCCTTGGCGCTATCCTGGATCCAGGCTTCCATCGGCTCGCCGAAATCCACCCAGCCGTCGGCGGAATACCACAGCGGCTCGGGATCGATGCCGCGCTCGCGCAGCATGTTTTCGAGCACGAAGATCGAGGCGATTTCAAGCAGCTGCATCGTCTCGCCGTTCTTGCCGCGCACGGGCAGCGGCCCGATCGCGCCTGCCGTGCCGGTGCGGCCGGAAAAGATTGCCGAATTCAGGACGATGCCGCCGCCTATGAAGGAGCCGATGAAGAAATAGACGAAATCCGGATAGGACGGTCCGACGCCGAAGACGAGCTCGGCGCCGCAGGCGCTGGTCGCATCGTTCTGCATGAAGACCGGATGCGAGACGCGGGCGGCGATGTCGGCCTGCAGGTCGACGTCGCGCCAGACCTCCATGGCGCCTGCCGGCGCACCCACCTCTTCGGCCCAGTTCCAGAGCTCGAAAGGGGCGGCGATGCCGAGGCCGGCGATGCGGCCACGCTGCTTGTCGTCGAGCCGGTCTTCCAGCTCCCGGATGCCCGAGGTGACGAAGGCGAGGATTTCATCCGGCAGCGGATAGGCATAGGTCCGGTGCAGCTGCATGCGGATGCGGCCGACGAAATCCATCAGCACCAGATCGGCGCTGCGCCGGCCCATCTTCAAGCCGAAGGAATAGACGGCATCCGGATTGATATGCATCGGGATCGACGGCTGGCCGACACGGCCGCGCACCGGTTCCCCGCGCGACAGCAGCCCTTCCTTCTCCAGCACCCGCATGATGACGGAGACGGTCTGCGCCGACAGCCCGCTGCGGCGCGCGATATCGGCCTTCGACAGCGCACCGTAGAGACGCACCAGCGACAGCACGAGCCGTTCGTTATAGGCTCGCACCCTGACCTGGTTCGCACCGCCGGCCGGATTCAGAATTGGTGGCGGAACCGGTGTGTGTTCCGGTCCTTCCAAGGACGACATGGCCGCTCCTCCCGATTGTTGGCCTATGCCCTAATTCGATTGAGCATGCCACATCGAATTAATAATTCAATTGGATTTATTTATTGACAAGCCGATTTCTTTTCGCTCTTAATTGCCGTCGTCAAGGGCACGGGACCGCTGGGAGGCGTTAGCGATCCACGGCGAAGTGCTATATCTTAAATTCCGGCCCCGCAGGGGCGGCGCCGGCAAACTCTGGGAGGAGTTCCATGAAGAAATCTGTTCTCGCTTTCGGCGCGCTCGCGCTTGGTGTCACCTTTTCCGCTCCGGTCATGGCGGCTGACGTTGCTGCCTGCCTCATCACCAAGACCGACACCAACCCCTTCTTCGTCAAGATGAAGGAAGGTGCGACCGCCAAGGCCAAGGAACTCGGCGTCTCGCTGAAGTCTTATGCCGGCAAGGTCGACGGTGACAGCGAAAGCCAGGTGGCCGCGATCGAAAGCTGCATTGCCGACGGCGCAAAGGGCATCCTGATTGCTGCTTCCGACACCAAGGGCATCGTGTCTTCGGTCAAGAAGGCCCGTGATGCCGGCCTGCTGGTCATCGCTCTCGACACACCGCTCGAGCCGGCCGATGCCGCCGACGCCACCTTCGCCACCGACAACCTGCTCGCCGGCAAGCTGATCGGCCAGTGGGCCAAGGAAACGATGGGCGACAAGGCCAAGGATGCCAAGGTCGGCTTCCTCGACCTGACCCCGTCGCAGCCGACGGTCGACGTTCTGCGCGACCAGGGCTTCATGATGGGCTTCGGCATCGATCCGAAGGATCCGAACAAGATCGGCGACGAGGACGATGCTCGTATCGTCGGTCATGACGTGACCAACGGCAATGAAGAAGGCGGCCGCAAGGCCATGGAAAACCTTCTGCAGAAGGATCCGAGCATCAACGTCATCCACACGATCAATGAGCCGGCCGCTGTCGGCGCCTATCAGGCGCTGAAGGCCGTCGGCATGGAAAAGAACGTGCTGATCGTCTCGGTCGACGGCGGTTGCCCGGGCGTGAAGTCGGTCAAGGAAGGCGTCATCGGCGCCACCTCGCAGCAATATCCGCTGATGATGGCAGCCCTTGGCGTCGAAGCGATCAAGAAGTTCGCCGACAGCGGTGAAAAGCCGAAGCCGACCGAAGGCAAGTCTTTCTACGACACCGGCGTCTCGCTCGTCACCGACAAGCCGGTCTCCGGCGTCAAGTCGATCGACACCAAGGAAGGCACGGACAAGTGCTGGGGCTGAGCCCTGATTGCTGAAAGCAGACCGGCCGGGGCTTGATCCCCGGCCGTTTTCGACGGACGATGTGCCGTCGCCTCACGAACCGGCTAATCAAAGACCGGATGGATATCGGTGACGGCCCCCGCGCGAGTTCGGCGCGCGGATGCGGAGGAGGAACCATGACCGGAACACAGGAATTCGAACGTGTCCTCGACGGCAGCGACAAGAGCGTTGCCTCCTTCGAGCACGAGAAAGTCTCGCTGATCAAGCGCGCGCAGCATTTTCTGCACTCGACGCCGGCCGCCGTGCCGCTGATCGTGCTGGTGCTGGCGATCGTCATCTTCGGGATCACCATCGGCGGACGGTTCTTCTCGTCCTATACGCTGACGCTGATCCTGCAGCAGATCGCCATCGTCGGTATTCTCGGCGCCGCCCAGACGCTGGTCATCCTGACCGCCGGCATCGATCTTTCGATCGGCGTCATCATGGTGATCTCGGCGGTCATCATGGGCAATGTCGCGATCACCTACGGCATACCGACGCCGATCGCGGTCGCAGCCGGCATGCTTGTCGGCGGCCTTTGCGGATTGCTGAACGGCTTCCTCGTCGCCTACATGAAACTGCCGCCCTTCATCGTCACGCTCGGCACCTGGAACATCGTCATGGCGACGAATTTCATCTATTCCGCCAATGAGACGATCCGCGATACCGACGTCGACGAAAAGGCGCCGCTGCTGCACCTTTTCGCCGTGAGCTTCAAGCTCGGCAGCGCCGTGCTCACCCTCGGCGTCATCGCCATGGTGCTGCTCGTCTTGGTGCTCTGGTATGTCCTCAATCACACCGCCTGGGGCCGGCATGTCTATGCGGTCGGCGACGATCCGGAGGCAGCCAAGCTCTCGGGCATTCAGACCAAGAAGGTGCTGCTGACCGTTTATGCCATATCAGGCGTCATTGCCGGCTTGGCCGCCTGGGTCTCGATCGGACGCAACGGCTCGATCTCTCCGTCTTCGGCCGTCACCGATTTTAACCTCCAGGCGATCACCGCGACTGTGATCGGCGGCATCTCGCTGTTCGGCGGCCGCGGCTCCATTCTCGGCACGCTCTTCGGTGCCATGATCGTCGGCGTCGTCTCGATGGGCCTCAACATGCTCGGCGCCGACCCGCAATGGAAAGTCCTTTTGACAGGCGTGCTGATCATCGCCGCCGTCGCCATCGATCAGTGGATCAGAAAGGTTTCGGTGTAATCATGGCTCGCGAACCCCTTCTCACCGCCCGCGGTCTCGTCAAGCGTTATGGCCGCGTGACCGCGCTCGACAATGCCGATTTCGACCTCTATCCGGGTGAAATTCTCGCCGTCATCGGCGATAACGGCGCCGGCAAGTCCTCGCTGATTAAGGCGATATCGGGAGCTGTCACCCCGGACGAGGGGGTGATTACCCTCGAAGGCCGACAGGTGCAGTTCCGCTCGCCGATGGAAGCGCGCGAGGCCGGCATCGAGACCGTCTATCAGAATCTCGCTTTGTCGCCGGCGCTGTCGATCGCCGACAACATGTTCCTCGGCCGCGAGATCCGCAAACCGGGCGTGCTCGGCTCCATGTTCCGCATGCTCGACCGGCCGGCCATGGAAAAGCTGGCGCGCAACAAGCTGTCCGAACTCGGCCTGATGACCATCCAGAACATCAACCAGGCGGTGGAAACGCTCTCCGGCGGTCAGCGCCAGGGTGTCGCGGTCGCCCGTGCCGCCGCCTTCGGCTCGAAGGTCATCATCATGGACGAACCGACGGCAGCCCTTGGCGTCAAGGAAAGCCGCCGCGTGCTGGAGCTGATCCTCGATGTCAGGGCCCGCGGCCTGCCGATCGTGCTGATCTCCCACAACATGCCGCATGTCTTCGAAGTGGCCGACCGGATCCATATCCACCGCCTCGGCCGGCGGCTGACGGTGATCGATCCGAAGGAATACACCATGTCCGACGCCGTCGCCTTCATGACCGGCGCCAAGGCGGTGCCGACGGAGCCCGTCGCGGCATGACGGCACGCATCGACGAAATCGCCGGCGCAGTTCTTGACCGCGCCGGCCATTCCAAACGTTTCCTGATCGCCATCGCCGGACCGCCGGGTGCCGGCAAATCCACCATGGCCGACAATCTGGCGGAAGCGCTGAAAGCCAGGGGCGAAAGTGCCGAAGTCCTGCCGATGGATGGCTTCCACATGGACAACGCCATCCTGATCGAACGCGGCCTGCTGGCGCGCAAGGGGATCCCCGAGACCTTCGATGTCCGCGGTTTCCTCGATATCATCCGCGCCGTCAGGCTGGCCGATCAGGAGGTTCTGGTGCCGGTCTTCGACCGCTCGCGTGAACTCGCCATTGCCTCGGCCCGGCCTGTTTCGCCCGATCACCGCTTCATCATCGTCGAGGGCAATTACCTGCTCTTTTCGCTCGGCAAATGGGCCGAACTCGAAGGCGTCTTCGACTTTTCGATCATGCTGGCGCCGCCGATCGAGGTGCTCGAGGAGAGACTCTGGGCGCGCTGGCGCGGTTATAAGCTCACCGAAGAGGCCGCCAGCGCCAAGGTCTACGGCAATGACCTGCCGAACGGCCGGCTGATCCTCGAAAACCGCCGCCCGGCCGATGTGACGCTGGAGATCGCGCTGGCGTGATGCCGCGCGACATTCACGAAAAAAAGAGCTAAAGCGCGTCGCATGATTCAATTTCAATGCGACGCGCTTTAGTGTTATCGAGGCCGCAGACGCATCGCTTCGGAGGCCTGCCATGCAATCGATCACCATTCGCCGTCCTGATGACTGGCACCTGCATCTGCGCGATGGCGCCATGCTGGAGGGCGTGATCGCCGATACGAGCCGCACCTTCGCCCGCGCCATCATCATGCCCAATCTCGTGCCGCCTGTCGTCACCACCAGTGACGCCAAGGCCTATCGCGAGCGCATCCTCGAGGCCTTGCCGGACGGCCATCGCTTCCAGCCGCTGATGACGCTTTATCTCACAGAACATACCAGCCCCGATGACGTGGAGGAGGGTAAGAACAGCGGCCTCATCACCGCCGTGAAGCTTTATCCCGCCGGCGCCACGACCAATTCGCATGGCGGCGTGCGCGACATGGAAAAGGCGATGCCGGTGCTGGAGCGCATGGCAAAGATCGGCCTGCCGCTCTGCGTGCATGGCGAGGTGACGACGCCTGATGTCGATATCTTCGATCGCGAGGCCGTCTTCATCGAGACCGTGCTTGATCCGCTGCGGCAGCGCCTGCCGGAGCTCAAGGTGACGATGGAGCACGTGACGACATCGGATGGCGTCGATTACATCAAGGCGGCCAAGGGCAATCTCGCCGGCTCGATCACCACCCACCATCTGATCATCAACCGCAACGCCATCCTCGTCGGCGGCATCCGCCCGCATTATTACTGCCTGCCGGTCGCCAAGCGCGAAAACCACCGGCTGGCTCTGCGTGCGGCCGCCGTCAGCGGTGACGCCCGCTTCTTCCTGGGCACGGATTCCGCCCCGCATGTCGATCCGCTGAAAGAATGCGCCTGCGGCTGCGCCGGCATCTATACCTCGGTCAATACGATGAGCTGCCTCGCCCATGTCTTCGAACAGGAGGGCGCCCTGGAGCGGCTCGAAGCCTTCGTGTCGCTGAACGGGCCGGCCTGGTACGGGCTCCAGCCGAACGAGGAGCGCATCACCCTGTCAAGGCAGGCCGAGCCGGTCGTCTTTCCCGCGAGGATTGAAACCGGAGCCGGTCCGGTGACGGTGTTCGATCCGATGTTTCCCCTGCATTGGCAGGTGGTGCAGCAGGCGTAAGCTTTCTGAATTCAATTTTAAATAGAATATTCATCTTAAACTTCGGCGCGACGTTAAACGCGTAACATTTGCATTGTGCAGTGCATCATTTGTTAACGGATGCATAAGACATTCCTCGTCGCGGAGCCCATAAGCTGCCAACATCTGGCGCGGCAACAGCTGCGGAGACTGAAAAGCATGACGCTTGACTATAACTCTCTCTTGCTGGCGCTCGGCGTCTCCGCGGCATGCCTTGCCGTCACGCTGATGGGCAGTTGGATTGTCCGCCGGGCGGAAACGGTGCTGCTCACCGCCACCATCGGCCTGGTCCTCGTCGTCAGCGGCATTTTCGTCTACAGCGCCTACGTCAATACGCCGGAGACATGGCTGGGCGTTGCCAATTTCGTGCTGTTTCATGCCGGCTTTGCCACCATATGGGGGGCAGGCAGACAGTTCCTCACCGGCCGCCTGTCTATCCCGGCCATCGCGATCCGCGCGCTTGCCGCGATGGTCTTCTCCGTCGTGCCGATGCTATCAGGGTATGACGGCCTGGCCTTCATCGCCGACAATCTCGCTATCGCCCTTTTGCTCTTTGCCACCGCCCGGCAATATTGGCTCGCCCGTGCCGAAGCACCCGCGCCGCTCCTCGGCATTACCGCGCTCTATACGCTGACGGCGATCTCCTTCGTTCTCTGCGCCGCCGTGCTGATCTCCGACGGCAAGCTGGTGCTCGGCAAGGCGCCCAGCAACTGGGCGGAGGATCTCAGCCTCGCCGTCTGCATCGCCGGCATGACCGGGATCGGTGCGCTGTCGTTGGCGCTGCATCAATGGCGGCTCGCTGCCCGCCACCGTCTCGATGCGATCACCGATCCGCTGACCGGCCTGCTCAACCGCCGCGCCCTGTTCGACGAGTACGGCACGCGCCCGATGGGCACGACCACCGCCGTCATCGTCTTCGACATCGACCATTTCAAATCCGTCAACGACCGCTTCGGCCATGCTGCCGGCGATCGCGTGCTCAAGGTCTTCGCCGGCGAACTCGCGGCCAGCTGCCGCACCGGCGACACCGCCGCCCGGCTCGGCGGCGAGGAATTTGCGCTGGTGCTGAAGGAAATCATGCCCGGCCGGGCGGA
>NZ_JALBGX010000061.1:0-40581 GCF_023006465.1 Rhizobium sp. PRIMUS64
GGCCTCGTCGCAGCACATCTGATCTGGCCGGCCTTCGGCCTGCGGCCGCTGGTCGCAAGCCTGCTCGCCACCGGCATCGCAGGGTTTGCCTTCACCGCCTTCATCCGCCGCAAGCTTGCCGGCCACACTGGCGACACGCTGGGCGCAACGCAGCAGATTTGCGAGATCACTACCCTTTGCGCCCTTGCCACGGCTCTTTGAAACTCCGATATATCCACCATGCAAACACCCTGCGTTCACGTCTGCTCCCTGGTTTCAGCCACCGGATTCTGCGCCGGATGCGGCCGGACTCTTCAGGAAATCGGCAGCTGGATGAGCTACTCCGACACCGAGCGAAGACGGATCATGGCCCTGCTGCCGGCAAGGCTTGCAGGCGCCGTCAGTGTGTCGAACCACATGAAACCAAGCCTCGCCCGCGGGCCGGAGCGGCCTTTATGATCCGTTTGACCGTCTTCCTCGTCGTGATCGGCATCGGCCTTGCCGTGCTGATCGTCAACAATGACAGCGGCCGCATCCTCGGCCTGCAGAGCGATGACTTCGGCCGCGTCGTCTATCTGCTGCCGATCGCGCTGATGCTGTCGGCCGGCATCTGGGCGAGCCGGCGCAGCGTCGGCGAAACGATGCGCCAGATGATGATCTGGCTGGTCATCATCCTGGCGCTCGTAACTGTCTATCTCTATCGCCAGGAAGCACTCGGCGTCGGCAACAGGCTGCTCGCCGGCTTGGTTCCGGGCCACGCCGTCGTCGTCACCACAAGTGAGGGCGGCCAGGAGATCATTCTGCACAAGCTGCTGAACGGCCATTTCGAAGCCGATGTCGCGGTCAATGGCCAGACGATCGAGATGCTCGTCGATACCGGCGCCAGCATGGTGGCGCTGTCGCGCGAAGATGCCGAACGGATCGGCATCGACCTCTCCCGCCTCACCTATTCCATGACCGTCATGACCGCCAACGGCCGCGGCCGTGCAGCACCCGTCACCCTCGACCAGGTGGCGATCGGCCCGATCATCCGCAACAATGTCACAGCCAGTGTCGCCGAAGACGGCCGGCTCGACCAGAGCCTGCTTGGCATGAGCTTCCTGGAAACGCTGGGCTCGCTGCAGATGCAGACAGACGAACTCCGCATGCGCGATTAATGCGGCTCCGCCGCTTTACCGCGACAACCAGATCTGGCAGCTTGGGCGCAAGAACAACAAGACCACAAAGAGCAAAAAGAAACTCCTAGTCTGGTGGCACCGCATGTTCGACCGGCCTTCGCCTTGGGCGAGGCCTTGATCCATGGGTGCGACAGGAGTTTCGCAATGAAATCAGTCTGGCCGATCGTCATCGGCGGCGTTCTGCCCGCCCTGTTCTGGGGCATCACCGCTATCTTCCAGAAGCAGAGCGCCACATCAGCCACCGGCTCCGCCGTCTATCTGATCGCCTTTGGCGCTGCCTGCGCGCTCGCCGGCCTGATCGCAGCACTGATCTGGCGCCCTGCCCCATGGACCACCGAAGGTCTCGGTTTTGCTGCCACATCAGGCGCCTGCTTTGCCGTCGGCACCGGCCTCATCAGCTTTGCGCTTTTCACTTACGGTGTCCCCGTCTCGAAACTCGCGCCGATCTGGAGCTGCAACGTGCTGGTGACGCTGGCAATCGGCGCCGTCTTTCTCGGCGAAGCCTCCGAGCTCGACATAATGAAGCTCGTCGCCGGCACCCTCCTCATCATCTCGGGCGCCCTTCTTGTCAGCAGCGCCTGACGGGAACGGACGCAGCAGCATAAGATAAGCAGTTCGCCGCCAAATGCTCCTGCGTTGCAGCGTGTTCTGCTTTGTTGCTATCCTGCGTTCAAGGCGTCTCGGCGCGCCATACTGGAGCCCGATATGAACCCACGACAATTGAAGACATTCCTCGCAGTGATCCGGCACGAAAATCTCACGCGCGCCGCTGCCGAGGTCAATCTCGCTCAGTCAAGCCTCAGCGACCATATCCAGGCGCTGGAAGAGGAATTGGGCGCGGAACTCTTCCTCCGCTCCCGGCAGGGCGTCGTCCCGACACCCGCAGGTGCGGTCCTCAAGGCTTATGCCGAGGAGATACTGGCGCTGAACGACGAGGCGAAGGCCGCCGTCAGCGCCGCAGCTGGCAGCGCCGGACAGTCCATCACCTTGGGTACGCTCGAAACCATCGCCGCCGAAAGGCTAGCGCCCTGGCTTTCGCTCTTTCGCAAGAAGAACCCACGCGTCGGCCTCAAGCTTAAGGTCAACGGCAGCGGCGAATTGCTTGCGCAATTGCAGCACGGCTCGATCGACGTCGCCTTCACCTTCGATCGCGAGCAGCAGGATGAACGCTTCTTGACGCGCCGCATCTGCAGCGAACCGCTGGTGCTGATTGCCGGCCGCGATGCGCAAGCCCGGCCACCGGAAAGCCTCACGGCACTCAGCACCGTGCCCTTCGTCGCCACCGAAACCGGTTGCGTCTACCGTCACCTGTTCGACACCGCCTTTGCCGAAGCACACATTGCAGCACCATCAATCGTCACGGAAGCTGACAGCATCGCGACGATCATCCGACTCGTTGCATCCGGCCCCGGTTATGGCCTCGTGCCGCGCCTTGCGCTCGGCCCAGCCGCCACTCGGGGCGACGTCGTCGAACTGCCCTGGCCGGGCAAACCACCCGCAGCCTCGCTGGTGATGATGTGGCGGCGCAGGCGCGTGCAGCCGCCGGCGCTTACTATCCTGCTGCAATCTGCAAGCGAAGAACTCTCGCCGTTCAGATCAGCCGATGCCCGCCTTCGACATGCAGGATAGTGCCTGTCGTGAATCCGTTGCCGATCAGGAAGCGGATCGCATCGGCAATATCATCAGGCCGTCCAACGCGCCCCGCCGGCAGGCGCTGCGCCATCGCGTCGAGCGTCGCCTGCTTGGCGTCGCCGACGACGAAGCTCCAGATCGGTGTATCCACCCATCCGGGCGACACCGCGTTGATCCGGATCGGCGCTAGTTCGACTGCAAGTGCCCTGACCAGGCCCTCCAGCGCCGCATTGACGGCGGCGACCACCGATCCACGCGCCGCGGGCCGGTAGGCCGCAACACCTGACGTATAGGTGATCGATCCTGAGGGCGGCAAATGGGCGGCACCATATTTCGCCAGCATCAGCGGCCCGTAGAACTTGCTCTCGACCACTCTTTGCGCCGCCGCAAGCTCGATCGAAGGCAGCAGCTGATAGGCTCCACCGATATCGGCCGCCGTGCTGACGATGTGATCGACCGGCCCGCCATTGCGGAACAGCGCCGCGACCTCTTCCTCCCGCGATATGTCGACGGCAATCGTCGCCAGTCCAGGATGGTCACCGAGATCGCGGCGGGCCGCCGCAAGCCTATCTTCGCTGCGTCCTGCGATCGTCACCGCCGCCCCTTCCCCGAGCAAACGCCTCGCCAGGGCCAGCCCCATTCCGGAACTGCCGCCAACAATAATGATCTTCGCGCCTTCGATCCTGATATCCGTCATCTGCCGTCTCCTTCTTGGCTGACGCAGCAGATGCCTCAGGCCGGAGCGGAAGAAAAACGGAAGAAACCGATGACGTCATCGAGTTTTCCGATGGTTGTTTCAGAGTCGATCAGTTGCGCAGCCGGTAACCGGTCTTGAAGATCCAGGCGAGTGTTCCCAGGCAGATTACCAGGAATACCGTGATCATCGCCAGGCTGATCGCCGGATTGACATCGGCGATCCCGTAAAAGCTCCAGCGGAAGCCGCTGACGAGATAGAGCACCGGATTGAGGTGGCTGACCACCTGCCAGAAGGGCGGCAGCATGCTGACCGAATAGAAGCTCCCGCCGAGGAAGGTCAGCGGCGGCACGACCAGCATGGGAATGAGGTTCAGCTGTTCGAAATTGCCGGCCCAGATGCCGATCATGAAGCCGAACAGACTGAAGGTGATCGCTGTCAGCAGGAAGAACAGGATCATCATGAAGGGATGCTCGATCCTGACGTCGACGAAAAGATTGGCTGTCAAGAGAATGATGAAGCCGATCAGCATCCCCTTGGTCGCCGCCGCCCCGACATAACCGAGCAGGATCTCCGTCATCGCTACCGGCGCCGAAAGTACCTCGTAGATCGTGCCGGTGAATTTCGGGAAATAAATGCCGAAGGAGCCATTGCTGATGCACTGGCCAAGCAGCGTCAGCATGATCAAGCCTGGTGTGATGAAGGCGCCGTAGGACACGCCCTCCACCTCCTGGATACGTGAACCGACCGCGGCACCGAAGACGATGAAATAAAGCGAGGTTGAGATCACGGGCGAGATGACGCTCTGCAGCAGCGTGCGGCGCGTGCGCGCCATCTCAAAGAAATAGATCGATTTGACCGCCTCGACGTTCATTTGCCCGCTCCCACCAGCGCCACGAAAATATCCTCGAGCGAGCTTTGCCGCGTCGAGAGATCCTTGAAATGAATATTGTTCTCGCCGAGTCGGGTCAGCAGTGCCGCGATGCTTTCCTGCTCGTTGTCAGAATCGAAATCATAGATCAGCCGGCTGCCGTCCGCTTGCAGCGTCAGCCCATTGCCGGCAAAACAATCCGGCAGCCGGCTGAGCGGTTCGGTGAGATCGAGAATGAGCTGCTTGCGACCGAGCTTGGCCATCAGCGCCGCCTTGTCCTCGACGAGCAGCAATTCGCCGCCGTTGATGACGCCGACGCGGTCGGCGATTTCCTCGGCCTCTTCGATATAATGGGTGGTAAGGATGATCGTGACGCCAGAGGCCCTAAGCTCTTCGACGACATGCCACATGTCCTTGCGCAGCGTCACGTCGACGCCGGCAGTCGGCTCGTCAAGGAAAAGAATATCCGGCTCATGCGAGAGCGCCTTGGCGATCAGTACCCGTCGCTTCATGCCGCCGGAGAGTTGGCGCAGCATATTGTCCTTTTTGTCCCAGAGCGAGAGCGCGCGCAGCACCTTCTCGATATGGGCAGGATTGGCCTTCTTGCCGTGCAGACCGCGCGAAAAGCTCACCGTATTGAACACCGTTTCGAACTGATCGGTGGTCAGCTCCTGCGGCACCAGCCCGATCATCCCGCGGGTAGCGCGGAAATCCTTCACGACGTCGTGGCCGGCGACCAACACCCGGCCGCCGCTCGGATTGGCGATGCCGCAGATGATCGAGATCAGCGTCGTCTTGCCCGCACCGTTTGGCCCGAGCAACGCCAGGATCTCACCCTTTTCGACGTCGAGATTGATGCCCTTCAGGGCCTCGAACCCATTGGCATAGGTCTTGGTGAGGTTCTGAACGGAAATGATGGGGGCCATGCGGGACTCTTGCGGATTCTTGGAAGTTACTTCGGCCGCTATATAGTCCCTTTGTAACGCTTTAACATCCTTAAGCCATGAACACTGCATTCACGCTGCTAACACAGTTGGCGCGCTGACCTGCTGACGCGGGCGAAGTAGCCGGCATCGGGTTTTGCGAAAGAAAGGCAGCGCCGGCTTCAGATGTCATCATCCGGTGATATTCATGCCCGATAAGGGAGCCGAGGCCAGCACCGGCATCCGCCCCGCCGCCCACCCCTTTGCGGAGCCGTCTCCGGGTGTTCTCGTTGCGCCCCTTTTTCGCTGCCTCGGCATGTAGTCAAAGTTATTGTTCAGTCACGAAGTGCTTGGAACCGGCCAGTATCCCCTGTTCAGCCGCGTTCCGTCTTAGCCGGCCCTGCGCCGGCTTTCTTTTTATGTGCCTCTTCTCCGCTCCTCGCTCTTTCCGTGACCCATTGCGGATGAAAGCGACCAAGGGTGCACCCTTACAGCTCGTCGTAATTGAACCAATCGAAATCCGCTGCCTTCGCCCGGCCCGACGTATCGAAAGCGAATACGCCAGCGAAGGCGCCGGTGAAGGAGCCGTGTTCGCCGCGTCCGCCCTCGTCGGAAATCACGCCGGCGTCGAGGATCGGGCCGATCGGCTGCCAGGCGCCCTTGCCTTCTGTCTGCCAGAAGAATTGCAGGTCGTTCTCGCGGATTTCCATGGCGAGCTGGACGCGACCCTCGGCGGCAATCGCCACTCCGCTGTCGGCGGGAAAGCTCAGGCGTCCGTTCGGGTAGTCGCCGTTGCAGGAGAGGATCGTCACGCAGCGGCCGAGTGTTTCGTGCAGCGTCACAGCAACCGCGTGGAACTTGTGACGGTTGTAGTAATGCGTCAGCCCCGCCACCTGCTGATAGGTGTCGGGCGAGAACTCGATCACGGTCTCTGCGCGGAAACTGTGGTGTTCCTGGCGGCGGGCGACCAGCGACTGTTCGAACCAGGAGCCGATGCTTTCGCGCGCAATCAGGCGCAGATGGCCGGGACGATCCGTCAGGTTAAAGATGCGCTCGGGCTCGGGCGTGCGCAGCCACTGGAAATCGGCAGGCAATGTGCCGCCGTCGAAGTTGTATTCGCTGCGCATCGGCTTTTCCACGGGAACCGCGCCAAAGAGGCCCGGCACATCGACATCCGGCACCGAGGTGCCGTTTTCAAGATAGAGCCAGTCATCGTCGCGCCAGACGCATTTCTGTAAGGATGTCTCGCGCCCCAGCGTGCAGCGCCGTTTCGGCGGTAGTGGCCGGCCGCAGAGATGGGTGTGATAAGCCTCGCCCTCCGGCGTCTCGACATATTGGCCATGCCCTGCTCGCTGCAGCACTGCGCCCGGATGATCCTTGGAGGTGATGAGATGCATGTTCGGATGCATCTCATAGGGTCCGTCGATCTTTCGCGACCGCGCCATGGTGACGGCATGGTCGTAGCCGGTGCCGCCCTCGGCGGTCGTCAGATAATACCAGCCATTGCGCTTGAAGAGATGCGGGCCCTCGACGAGGCCGAGCGGGCTGCCTGCGAAGATGTTCTTGATCGGCCCCTTCAGCGCCTTTGCCGCCGGATCCCATTCCTGCAGCAGGATGCCGTCGAAGGCCGGCGATTTCGGCGAGCCGCCATAGCTTTCGGTGCGGTGGTTCCACTGCATGTTGACGAACCACTTGCGGCCGTCATCGTCATGGAAGAGCGAGGGATCGAAGCCGGAGGAATTGACATAGACCGGCTCGGACCAATCGGCCTCGATCGTAGGTGCCGTGACGATGTAGTTCGGCGCATCCTTGAAATTGCCGTCGTAACGCTTGACGTCGGTATAGACCAGCCAGAACTGCCCGTCGGCATAGGACAGGCACGGCGCCCAGATGCCACAGCTATCCGGATTGCCGCGCATGTCGAGCTGCGATCTCCGCTCCAGCGGCCGGCGCACCAGTGTCCAGTTCACCAGGTCCCGCGAATGGTGGATCTGCACGCCGGGATACCATTCGAAGGTCGAGGTGGCGATGTAGTAATCCGCGCCGACGCGGCAGATCGACGGATCGGGGTTAAACCCGGGCAAGATGGGGTTGCGGATCATGACAGGGTCTCCTCCGACCGGCGGCGCTTTTTGCTGTACGTACATCAGATTATAGCAGAAAAAGGCCCGGAAGACTTGTCTCCGGGCCGGACGTGACTATTCGCGTTCGGCGGACTTGGCCCAGAGGTTGATGTCGGCCTCGCGGGCATAGACGTCGATCTCGGCAAGCTCCTCGACACTGAATTCGAGATTGTCGAGCGCCTTGACGCAATCGACGATCTGCGACGAGCGGCTGGCGCCGATCAGCGCCGAGGTCACGCGGCCGCCGCGCAGTACCCAGGCGATCGCCATCTGCGCCAGCGTCTGGCCGCGCCTTTCGGCGATCTCGTTGAGCTTGCGGATATTGTCGATGATCGAGGGGCGGATGTAGTCGCGCTTGAGAAAGTGGTTCTGCGCCGCGCGGCTGTCTTCGGGAATGCCACCGAGATATTTCGTCGTCAGCATGCCCTGGGCGAGCGGCGAGAAGACGATCGAGCCCATGCCGACCTCATCCAGCGTATCGAGCAGCCTGTCGTCCTCGACCCAGCGGTTGAGCATCGAATAGCTCGGCTGGTGAATCAGGCACGGTGTGCCGAGATCCTTAAGGATCTTTGCGGCTTCGCGCGATCGCTGCGAATTATAGGAGGAAATGCCGACATAGAGTGCCCGGCCGGAACGGACGATATGGTCGAGCGCGCCGCAGGTCTCTTCCAATGGCGTTTCCGGGTCGAAGCGGTGCGAATAGAAGATGTCGACATAATCGAGACCCATACGCTTCAGGCTCTGGTCGCAGGAAGCGATCAGGTATTTGCGGCTGCCCCATTCGCCATAGGGTCCCGGCCACATGTCGTAGCCGGCCTTGGAGGAGATGATCAGCTCGTCGCGAAGCCCAGCGAATTCGGTGCGCAGTATCTCGCCGAAGGCAGTTTCTGCACCGCCGGGCGGCGGACCGTAATTGTTGGCGAGGTCGAAATGGGTGATGCCGAGGTCGAAGGCCGTGCGGCACATGTCGATCTTGCGATCATGCGGCGTGTCGCCGCCAAAATTGTGCCAGAGGCCGAGGGAGACGGCCGGCAGCTTCAGGCCGGAACGGCCCGTGCGGTTATATTTCATTTTCGAATAGCGGTCTGCGGCTGGTTGCCAGCTCATAAGACTCTCCTTGCTAAAATATCTATACAGTCGTCATGCTCGGCCTTGTGCCGACCATCTGCCGCCCGGCCTGTAGATCCTCGGCACTAGGCCGAGGATAACGACTTTGACGGTATGTCTCGCGGTCCGACGAGATACAGGCATTCTTCCTGTTACTTCAAGAGCGCCTGCGCCTCTTCGATACCGAGGGCGGCCGGCTGCGTGCAGGTCGTCGTCAGGTCAATGAAACGGCCCTCCTCGCCCGACTTCAGGATCGAGGTCATGACGTCGACGCCGTGCAGCGTGCGGTCGAGCGAGCAGCGCGCATCGCGCCCCTCGATCAGCGCCGTCACCATGTCGGCAAGGCCGGCGGTGCGGTAGTTGGCGCGTGCGCCGTTCGGGTTTTCCTGGTTGATCTTGCCGAACGGATGCTCCCAAGCCTCAAGCGGCTTGATGTCCTTGTCGCGGCCGCTGGCCTCGACGGTGCCGCCGAAGAAGTTCGGGTCCGGCACATAGAGCGAGCCATCGGTGCCGTAGAGCTCCATATTGGCATGGCGGTGCGACCACACATCCCAGCTCGCCGTCAGCGTCACCGTGGCACCGTTGACGAATTCGAGCAGCGCCTGGATCGTCGTCGGCGTCTTGACCGGGATGATCTCGCCATTGCGCGGCTCGCTAGTGATCGTGCGGGTGGGCGACGCCATCGAGGTCATGCCGCCGACACGTTTGACCGGGCCGATCAGATTGATCAGATTAGCGATGTAATAGGGGCCGAGATCGAGGATCGGGCCGCCGCCTGGCAGGAAGAAGAAATCCGGGTTCGGATGCCACATCTCCATGCCGGGGCTCATTACGTAGCAGGCGCCCGAGGTCACCCGGCCAATGCCGCCGTCATCGATGAACTTGCGGGCGAGTTGATGGGCGCCGCCGAGGAAAGTGTCGGGCGCGCAGCCGACGGCAAGGTTCTTCTGCTTGGCGATGCGGCGAAGCTCCTCGCCCTCTTCGAGCGAAAGCACCAGCGGCTTTTCCGAGTAGACATGTTTTCCGGCCTCGAGGATCGCCTTCGATACCCGGAAATGCGCATCCGGGATCGTCAGGTTGACGACAACGTCGATCTCGTCATTGACGAGAAGCGCGTCGATCGTCTGCGCTTTGACGCCATATTCCTTAGCGCGCGCCTCAGCCGCCTGCGCGTTGATATCGGCGCAGGCCAGCACCTTCAGCCCCTTGAAGAGCGGTGCCAGCGAGAAGTAAGTGGTGGAGATGTTGCCGCATCCGATGATGCCGACGCCAAGTTCCCTGGTCATGATGAAGCCTCAGTAGGTCTGGAAGGATGCGATCGAGCGGCTGATATTGCGGTCGATGTCATTCGGGTTATCGTGTTCGACGACGTAGTGCTTGGCCTTGGTGGCGCGCAACGCCGTCATCAGCCTGGCCCACTCGACCTTGCCGTGACCGACATCTGCCCAGCCGCTCTCATCCGTCGCCTCGCCGGCCGGTGCGATGTCCTTGACATGGACCGCGGTGATGCGCGGTCCGAGCTTCTCGATCCAGGCGAAGGGATCGGCGCCGCCGCGGATAACCCAGGCGATATCGGCTTCCCAGGAAATGTCTGGCGCGCCTTCGAAGATGTGCTCGATCGGCCGCGAGCCATCCTGCAGCTTGAAGAATTCGAAATCATGATTGTGCCAGCCGAATTCGTAGCCGGCAGCCTTGTAGGGCTTGCTGATCTCCTGCAGGCGTTTGCCGAAGGCGGCCCAGCCGGCAGCGTCGGAGGGGCGTTCCTCGGCCGCCAGATGCGGCGCATAAATCGAATCCATGCCGAGGATCTTGGCAATGTTCAGCGACTTCTCAACCTCCTTCTCGAGAAAGTCGGGGCTGAAATGGCCGCTCGCCATAACCAGGCCATTCTTGTCGAGCTCAGCGCGAAGGCTCTTCAGCCCGGCATCGTCGAGATCGGCATAGATACCGCCGAAGCCCTCGACTTCGGCATAGCCTGATTTGCCAAGTTTTTCGAAAATCGCCGAATAAGGCTGGAAGTTGCGGGCGCTATAGAGCTGGTAGCTGAGTTTCGTCATTATGTTCTCCTTGGGCCTCGTGCCCATTCTTGCAAGATCAATCCGCCGACTGGCAGGAATACAGGTCGTAGAATCGGAACTCCGGAAGCGCGCCACGATCAAGCGGCCGTGCCGGGGTAAAGGTGATGCGGCGGCTCTCGCCGGCCGCGAGATCGAAGGCATTGTCGGAATATTTTCCGTCCGTCTCGGTCTCGATCATCACGAAGAGCGCAAGTCCCCTAGCGGTGACGTTGATGTCGACGGAGCCATTCTCCTCGACATATTCGTGGGTGACAGCAAGCCCCGCGGGCTCCAGCTCCAGCGCCTTGTAGGTACCGTTGACGTAATGCCCCTCGCCGCCCGTGCCGTTCGACGCGGTGAAGTGCCAGGCAAGCAGCGATCCCTCGGGAATATCGGAAACGTCGATGCTCGCGGCAGTGACGGCCGCATCCGGCGAACACACGGCCTGCACGTCCTTCAGGTGCCGGCGTTCGCCCTTTACCGTCAGGATCGAGACTGCAAGATCAACGCTGACATCGGCAAGCGTGTCGTTGACCAGCGAGAAGCGGATCGTCTTTCCGTCATCGGAAGGAATGGCAGCGACCGCGACCGGTTGGAAGAAGCGCTTGACGAGATAGTGCATCGCCTTCCAGCGGCCGCCATAGTCGAGGCTCGACCAGGAGGCGACCGGCCAGGTGTCGTTGAGCTGCCAGTAGATCGTGCCCATGCAATGGGGTTTGAGCGACCGCCAGTATTCCACCGCCGTCTTGATCGCCAGCCCCTGCTGGATCTGGGAGAGATAGACGAAGTTCGGAAAATCCTTGGGGAAGCGGAAATAGCGGAACATCGTGCCGGCGATGCGCTCGTTACCGCCGGCATTCTTCTGGTGCAGCTCCATGACGGGGGAAGCGACGTTCATGTCCTTCTCCTCGGCATAGGTCCTGATCACAGGCAGCGACGTATAGGACTGGAAGCCGAATTCCGAGCAGAAGCGCGGACGCACCGAACGGTAATTGTCGAACGACTTGTTCTCGTGCCAGACCGACCAGTAGTGCATGTCGCCGGACCCGTCCGCATGCCAGGCATCGCCGAAATCGAGATAGCCGGACGCCGGGCTCGACGGCCACCAGAGCGCGCCGGGCAACGCCTTCTTCACCGCCTGCTCGATCGTGCGGTTGAGGCGATCATAGGAGACGAGATAACGGTCGCGGTCCTTGCGGGATTCCTCGAACCAGGTGAGCGCCCCGACCAGCTCGTTGTCGCCGCACCAGAGCACGATCGAGGCATGCGAGGAGAGCCGGCGCACCTGGTAATCGACCTCGATCGTTACATTGTCGAGGAAGTCCTCGGTCGAGGGATAGAGGTTGCAAGCGAACATGAAGTCCTGCCAGACCATGAGGCCAAGCCGGTCGCAGAGATCGTAGAAATGATCCTGCTCGTAGAAGCCGCCGCCCCAGACGCGGATCATGTTCATATTGGCGGCTTTGGCCGATTGCAGCAGGTCCTCGGTCTTCTCGGGCGAAGACAGCGAAAATAGCGCGTCGGCCGGGATCCAGTTGGCGCCGCGGCAGAAGATCTCGCGGCCGTTGACCTTGAAAGCGAAGCGGCTGCCTGATGCATCCGGCGTGGTGATCAGTTCGATGGTGCGAAGACCGATCTGCTTGGTCACCTCATCCGTCGGCAATTCGACGGATAGCCTGTAGAGCGCCTGCTCACCGCTGCCAGACGGCCACCAGAGGCGTGGATTGTCGATATGGAAGAGATGGTTGACATGGGTCTCGCCATTGACGCCGACATCCAGGCGCACGCGCTCGCCGTCGAGCTCAAAATAGACTTGGGCAATGTCCGGCCCCTTGGAAAACAGCGTCGCCGTCACTTTGAGATCGACCGAACCGTCATTATTGTGGGTCTGGCGGGTGACGACGTGTTCGATGCGCGCCGTTTCGAGCTTTTTCAGCGCGATCGTCCCGTAAAGGCCGAGCGGCGCAATGGCGATGTTCCAGTCCCAGCCGAAATGGCATTGCGGCTTGCGCAACATGTTGCCGTCGGGGATTGGCGAATTGCCGGTGCTGTAGGGAATGTAGAAGGGCTGCTGCTTCTGCCGCGCAGCAGCAACAGCGATGCTGGAGGCAAAGACGATGCGGATGCTGTTGTCGCCTGATTTCAGCATGCTGGAGATATCGGGCCGGTAGCGGCGGAAGCTATTATCGGCTTCGAGCGCCAGGAAGCCGTTGACGTGGACGCTGGCGACCGTGTCGAGATAGTCGATATCGAGATACCAGTCGCCTTCGACCTCAGGAAGCGTGAAGCTGCGCTCGACCGCCCATTCGCGCTCGGCGACCCACTGCACCCTTTCCTCGTTGCGGCCGAAATAGGGATCGGGGATCAGTCCTGCCCGGTGGAGCGCCGTGTGCACGTCGCCCGGCAAGGTGATTGTAGTGCGGATCTCGCCATCGACAGAGGCAAGCTGCCACGAACCGGAAAGGTCGATGTTGAAACCGTTCTTCGGCAAGGATGTCATAGTCGTATCCCGATCGGGCCGCTCCTGGGATCGCCGGACAAGCCGGACCGCGGCCGAATTTGGCTGGCCTGATGGCCGATTGGAGGTAGGGCGGCGCCATTTCGGCCCCGCCCGCAGAGTTCTCTAGAGACGCAGCTCGCTTTCGGCATCGAAGACCGAGGCGACCGTCATGTCGAAGCTGAGCTTCACCTTGGCTCCGACGTTGAAGCGGCGTGCGCCGTTGACACGCACCGACATCGTGTGACCGGCATGTTTCAGCCACAGCAGATTGTCCGCGCCCATCGGCTCCTCGATATCGACGGTGGCGTCATGTTCTTCGCCACCGGTATTCTCGTTGACCTTGATGTGTTCTGGACGGACCCCGAGCACCACTTTGCGGCCGGGCTGCAGCGTCTCGCTAGCGTCGTAGGCAGCGAGCGAGAAAATGACGCCGTTGGCCAAAAAGGCAATGCCGTCGCCTGATTTGACCAGCTCGCCATGCAGGAAATTCATTGACGGCGAACCGATGAAGCCGGCGACGAACAGATTGCGCGGCCTGTTGTAGATCGTCGTCGGATCGTCGAGCTGCTGGATGATGCCGCTCTTCATGATGGCGATGCGGTCGGCCAGCGTCAGCGCCTCGATCTGGTCGTGGGTGACGTAGATCATCGTGTTCTTCAGCGACTGGTGCAGGCGCTTGATCTCAACGCGCAACTCCGAGCGGAGTTTAGCGTCGAGGTTGGACAGAGGCTCGTCGAACAGGAAGACGTCGACGTCGCGCACCAGCGCCCGGCCGATCGCCACGCGCTGGCGCTGGCCGCCGGAAAGCTCGGCCGGCTTGCGCTTCAGGAGCGGCTGAATCTGCAGGATTTCGGAGGCGCGCGCCACGCGCTTGTCGATCTCAGCCTGCGGCACCTTGGCGACGCGAAGACCGAAGGACAGGTTCTTCTCGACGGTCATCTGCGGATAGAGCGCATAGGACTGGAACACCATGCCGATGCCGCGGTCCTTGGGCTCTTCCCAGGTAACGTTCTTGCCCTTGATGAAGATCTGCCCTTCCGACGCATCGAGCAGGCCGGCGATACAATTCAGCAAGGTCGACTTGCCGCAGCCGGACGAGCCGAGCAGCACGAGGAATTCGCCGTCGTTGATGTCGAGATTGAGATCTTTCAGCACGCTCACCGCGCCGAAATTCAGGGACAGATCCTTGATGGAGACGCTTGCATTCATATTCATGAGATCAACCCTTCACTGCGCCGGCGGCGATGCCGCGGACGAAAAGCCGTCCCGACACGAAGTAGACGATGAGCGGCACGAGACCCGTCAGGATCGTTGCCGCCATGTTGACGTTGTATTCCTTCACGCCCTGGACGGAATTGACGATGTTGTTGAGCTGCACGGTCATCGGATAGGTATCCGGCCGGGTGAAGACCACGCCGAACAGGAAGTCGTTCCAGATGCCGGTCACCTGCAGGATCATCGCGACTACGAAGATCGGCAGCGACATCGGCAGCATGATGCGCAGGAAGATCTGCCAGAAGCCCGCCCCGTCGACACGCGCCGCCTTGAACAGTTCCTCCGGCAGCGACACGAAATAATTGCGGAAGAGCAGCGTCAGGATCGGCATGCCGAAGATCGAATGCACGATCACGAGGCCGCTCAGCGTGCCGTAGATGCCGATTTCGCGCAGGATGATGACGATCGGATAGATCATCACCTGATAGGGAATGAATGCGCCGATGATCAGGATCGAGAAGAAAAGCTCAGATCCTCTGAAGCGCCAGTTTGCCAGCGCGTAGCCGTTCACCGAGGCGATTGCGATCGAGATGATGACCGATGGCACCGTGATGCGCACCGAATTCCAGAAACCGCGCGACAGGCCATCGCAGTTGAGCCCGGTACAAGCCTGCGCCCAGGCTTTCACCCAGGGTTCGAAGGTGATCTCTACCGGCGGCGAAAAGATGTTGCCGAGCCGGATCTCGGGCATGCCCTTAAGCGACGTCACCACCATCACGTAGAGCGGCAGCAGATAGTAGAGCGCTGCGATGATCAGCGTACCGTAGAGCATGATGTTGCGCGCCGACACCGCCGGGCGCGGCCTGGGGCCGCTGGGGCCTTCGGCGAGTTTAGGCGCGACGGCGTCGATGCCGGCGGCGGTGGTGTTGAGAGTTCCTACATCAGCCACGCTTGCGCCCTCCGCCGAATTCCAGATAGGCCCACGGAACGATAATGATCGCGACTGTGACGAGCATCATGGTCGAGGCAGCAAAGCCCTGCCCCAGGTTCTGCGCCTGGAACATGTAATCGTAGACATATTTCGCCGGCACTTCCGAGGAGATGCCCGGTCCGCCCGATGTCTGCGCGACCACGAGGTCGTAGACCTTGACGATGCCGGAGGCGATGATCACGATCGTCGTGATAAAGACTGGCCGCATCATCGGGATCACGATGAAGAGATAGGTCCTCCACATCGGAATGCCGTCCACGCGCGCCGCTTTCCAGATGTCCTCGTCGATCCCACGCAGGCCGGCAAGCATCAGGCACATGACGAGACCCGTTCCCTGCCACAGCGCCGCGATCAGAATGCCGTAGATGACGATTTCAGGCGTATAGAGCGGATTGAAGGTGAAGCTCGTCCACCCCATCGAGCGCACCACCGCCTGAATGCCGAAATCGGGGTTCAGAACCCATTGCCAGACGAGGCCCGTCACGATGAAGGACAGCGCGAAGGGATAAAGAAAGATGGTGCGGAAAGTGTTTTCGAAACGGATCTTCTGGTCCATCAGCGCCGCGAGCATGAAACCGATGACCAGGCTGAAAATCAGCGAGAGGATGCCGTAGACAGCCAGATTCTCGATCGCCGTCACCCAGCGGGGTGCCGCCCAGAGGCGCTGGTACTGATCGAAGCCGACAAAGCTCAACCGCGGAAGGAGCTTGGAATTGGTGAATGAATAAAAGACCGTCCAAAACGTGCCGCCGACAAAGATCACCAGCGCCGTCAGGATCATCGGAATGGACGCAATCTTGGCATTCAGATTGCGCAGTAGCTTATTTGGCCGGCCTGCTCGCGCTTGACCCGTCATGAATACTTCTCCTCAAATCGCAGCTGCGACCAGTGACAGATCGGCAAGGCGCCGCCTGTCGTCTCCACCTCTGAAACCTGCTGAAGATACCAGAGAGACGCCGCCGCCCGCCGGACCACCACTGACCGTCCGGAACGATCCGGCCCCGATGGGAGCCGGACCGCAAGGGCAGCGAATCTGCTGATCAGTCAGCTGAAGCGATGATCCCGGCGAAACGCTTCTGAGCGTCTTCCGGCGTCATCGACGGATTGGCGAAGAATTCGGAGAAAAGGTCTTCCTTCTGCTTCTGGCTGTCGGCCGAAAGCAGCTGGTCGGTGCCTTGGATCACGTTGCCCTTGGCCAGGATGTCGAGACCCTTCTTCATGCAATCGTTGGCGGCAGCGAGATCGACGTCGCCGCGAACCGGCAGCGAACCCTTCTTCAGGTTAAAGGCAACCTGGGTCTTGGGATCGAGCAGGGTCTTGGCAAGCACGGCCTGCGCCTTGGACTTTTCTTCGTCCTTCAGCAGCGGGAAGTAGAAGGCGTCGCCGCCAGTCGAGATGATCTCGTTCACGCCGAGGCCCGGCAGGCAGGTATAGTCGGTACCGGCCTTCTGACCGGCGAGCGCGAACTCACCCTGCGCCCAGTCGCCCATGATCTGGCCGCCGGCCTTGCCTGTGATGACAAGGTTGGTGGCCTGGTTCCAATCCTGGACGTTGCTGCCTTTGGCCATGCGCCGAGCGTCGTCGGCCGCCTTGAACACCTTGGCGATTTCGGGCCCGGCGGCAACTTCCGCGTCCTTGTCCTTGAAGACCTTGTTGAAGGTATCCTTGCCGGCAACCGCAACCATCAGCACGTCGAAGGCGCCTGTCGCCTGCCACGGCTGACCGCCGACGGCGAGCGGAATGATGCCGGCCTTTTCGAGTGCCGGAGCCGCAGCGACGAATTCATCCCAGTTCTTCGGAACCTCGACGCCGGCCTTCTTGAAGGCGGCGTTCGAAAGCCACAGCCACTGCCAGGAGTGGATGTTGACGGGAGCGCAGTAGATCTTGCCGTCGATGGTGCAGGAATCGAGCAAGCTCGACGGACGAATGATATCCTTCCAGTGCTCGGCGGTCGCCACATCGGTCAGGTCGCGCATCAGGCCGGCCTGGACGAGTTCCTCGGCCTGGCGGCCATGGTTGAACTGGGTGGCGCCCATCGGATCGCCGCCGGTGATGCGGCTGATCATGATCGGACGGGCAGTGCCGCCGGAACCGGCGATAGCACCGTCGACCCAGTGGTTGCCGGTGGCGTCGAATGCCTTTGCCAGCTCGGCGACGGCAGCGGATTCGCCGCCCGAAGTCCACCAGTGCGTGACTTCGAGATCGGTGGCGTTGGCGGCGCCGAACGGAAGCGCGACCGAAGCGGCAAGCACGGCCGCCATTATACGGATTTTCATGAGTTCTCCTCCCTCACTGAAACGTTGCCGGAAAAACTTAGATCAATCGATTTCTCCACGCAACTGCCCGCAGGCAAATTTTTCCGCGATAACGGGAAATGCTACTTCTGCCTGTTTCCATCGGAAGCGTCGCATCCCCTGAAGCGAAATGCAGTCGGCCGTTCTCGCACATGCGTTTTCAATTTATCTATTTGAATAACCATAATAATTTTACACGATAAATTGAGCCGTGCGATTCAGCCTCTTCGCAATCGCAAAAAAACAGAGCACGAATTGCCGATTCAACCTATGCGTACAATGTTGCAACGCACACAACAAAAAGCACTCGACATTTTTACTGTATCGTTACAGATTGCATTCCTCAGGGAGGCGCGATTTTGGCAGGCGGCGGGCTTACGACGCTGGAAAAAGCCTCTATAAGCGACACCAATTCGCGCGAGGCAGGCCTAAAGGGATGGAAAACAAGGGAAATTTCGAGAACACGGCATCGACGCCGGCAGCGCGCGAGCGCCCGACGTTGAAGACGATCGCCTACATGACCGGCCTTGGCGTGACGACGGTGTCGCGCGCGCTGAAGGATGCGCCGGATATCGGAGCAGAAACCAAGGAGCGGGTGCGCATGGTCGCCCGCCAGCTCGGCTACCAGCCCAACAGAGCAGGTGTGCGCCTGCGCACCGGCAAGACCAACGTCATTGCCCTCGTTCTCAGCATCGACGAGGAGATCATGGGCTTCTCGAGCCAGATGGTCTTCGGCATCTCCGAGGTGCTATCCGGCACGCCCTATCATATCGTCATCACGCCGCATTCCCACAGCAAGGACCCGATGCTGCCGGTGCGCTATATCCTTGATACCGGCTCGGCGGACGGCGTCATCATCTCCCGCATCGAGCCGGATGATCCGCGCGTGCGGCTGCTGAGCGAGCGCGGCATGCCCTTCGCCACACATGGGCGCACCGACGCGGGTCTCACGCACCCGTTCCACGATTTCGACAACGAGGCCTTCGCGCATCAGGCGGTGGAAAAGCTCGTCAAGCGCGGCCGGCGCCGCATTGCCCTGCTGCAGCCGCCGAGCAAGCTCACCTACTACGCCCATATCCGCATCGGCTTCCAGACCGGCCTGCATGATTACGGCGCCGAGGAAGTGCCGCTGCGCGTCAACACCGACGCCCCGCTCGCCGACATCCGCGACATCGTCGAGGTGATGATGCGCTCGGCCAACGCCCCCGACGGTATCGTCTGTTCGGCCGGTAGCGCGGCAATCGCCGTCAATGCCGGCATCGAGGCCGCCGGCAAAGCGCTCGGCCGCGATCTCGACATGGTCTCCAAGCAATCGGTACCGATCCTGAACTGGATCCGCCCCGAGATCATCACCGCCCAGGAAGACGTGCGCCAGGCCGGCCGCGAAATGGCCAAAGCCGTCATCGCCCGCATCGACGGCGTCGAACCGGAACTGCTGCAGAGCGTCAGCCAGCCGACTTGGCCGGAGAGCGGCAGGTAGGCGGTCGGTTGAGGGAACGGACCGTCGGGCTCAAATCCGACGATGAGCTTTGGATCATCACAGGTCTGCGACGACGAAATTCACCAGTCGCCCCGGGACCAGAACTTCCTTGACCACCATTCTGCCGTCGAGCAAGGCCATGACAGCGGGTTCCGATCGCGCCGCCGCCAGCAGCGCCTCGCCGAGGTCGGCTGCAGCTTCGAAGCGGTGGCGAACCTTGCCGTTGATCTGCACCACATATTTGCGGGTTTCCATATCGATCATCGCAGGGTCGAAGGTCGGCCAGGAAACCCATGTCAGTGTTTCCCCGTGACCAAGCTTGCTCCATAACTCCTCCGCGATGTGAGGCGCAAAGGGTGCCAGTAGCAACACGAATGTCTCCACCACTTCGCGCGGACGCGCGGCTTCTACCGTCAGTGCATTGGCCAGTTCCATCAGCCGGGAAACCGCGGTGTTGAACCGCATTGCGTCGATATCCGCCGTCACGGTCTTCACGGTCTGGTGGCGCAAGCACAGAAGCTGCGGGCTCGGGGCCGCCTCCTGCACCGCTGAGGAGAGTCCGTCGCTCTCGTCGCAAACAATACGCCAGGCGCGCTCTAGAAACCGGCGCACACCGATCACGCCAGCGGTCTGCCAGGGTTTTGCCGCATCCAGAGGTCCCATGAACATTTCGTACAACCGCAAGGCGTCGGCCCCGAACTGATCGACGACATGGTCGGGATTGACGACGTTCAACCGCGACTTCGACATCTTCTCGACGGCGCGCTGCACTTCGACCGGCCCAGCGAACCATCTGCCCTGCTCTTCGACGACGGAAGACGGCGCGCAATACCGGCCCGCCGTATCGCGGTAGGAATGAGCAAGGATCATGCCCTGGTTGAACAGACGCTGGAACGGCTCTTCCGTCGAAACGACCCCGATATCGTAAAGAACCTTGTGCCAGAAGCGGGCATAGAGCAGATGCAGGACCGCATGCTCGGCACCGCCGACGTAGAGATCAACCGGCATCCAATAGCGCTCGGCCTCACGCCCGACGGGCTCGCGGGCGTTGCCGGGATCAAGGAATCTGAGAAAATACCAGCAGGAGCCCGCCCATTGCGGCATCGTGTTAGTCTCCCGCCGTGCCGGAATGTCGGTGCCCGGCACGATCGTCTCGACCCAGGCATGCGCACGGGCAAGCGGCGGTTCGCCATCCGGCGTCGGGGCGTAGTCGTCCAGTTCAGGCGGCAGCAGCGGCAGGCATTCCTCGGGCAGCGGCATCACCGAGCCATCCGCCAGATGCAGCACCGGTATCGGCTCGCCCCAGTACCGCTGGCGGGAAAACAGCCAATCGCGTAGGCGATAGGTGACCTTAGGCCAGCCTGCACCACTCGCCTGCAGCCAAGCGATCATGGCTTTCCTGGCCTCTGGCGCGGCCAGACCATTCAGGAAGTCGGAATTAACCATCCTCCCCTCGCCCTCAAAGGCCGCCTTTTCGATGTCGCCCGCACTGTCGACCACGCGAATGATCGGCAGGCCGTGCGCGCAGGCAAAGGCGTGGTCCCGCGCATCATGGGCCGGCACCGCCATCAAGGCGCCGGCGCCGTAGCCCGCCAGGACGTAATCGGCCACCCAGATCGGTAGCCGGGCGCCGGTTGCGGGATTGACGGCATAGGCGCCGGTGAAGACGCCGGTCTTCTCGCGTCCAGCATCGGTACGCGTCGTTTCCTCCAATGCCTCGGCCTCGGCAATATAGGCGGCAACCGCCTCTCTTGCTTCGGGCGTGACGGTGGTGGCGACAGCGGGATGCTCCGGTGCGAGCACGATATAGCTTGCTCCGAATAGGGTTTCGGGGCGCGTCGTGAAGACGGTAATGCCCTCCGTGCCATGCTCGAGCGAAAAACGGATTTCGGCCCCTTCAGAACGCCCGATCCAGTTGCGCTGCATGGTTTTCAGGCTTTCGGGCCAATCGAGGCCATCCAGTCCCTCCAGCAGTCGGTCAGCATAAGCCGTGATGCGCAGCATCCACTGGCGCATCCTGCGGCGGATGACGGGATCGCCGGTCTCGACGTAACACCCGTCCTTGACCTCCTCGTCGGCGAGCACGGCGTTCTGTGCCGGGCACCAGTTGACTGCGACCTCGGCTTGATAGGCGAGGCCCTTCTCGAACAGCTTCAGGAATATCCACTGTGTCCAGCGCACGTAGGCAGGATCGGTGGTGGCGAACTCGCGGCTCCAGTCATAGGAGAAACCCAACCTTTGCACCTGTCCGCGAAACGTCTCGATATTGCGCTTCGTCGTGACATCGGGATGCACACCGGTCCGCATGGCGTGGCGCTCCGCCGGCAGGCCGAAACTGTCCCATCCCATCGGATGCAGGACGCTGAAGCCGCGCATGCGTTTGTAGCGGCACATTATATCCGTGGCGGTGTAGCCAAGGGGATGGCCAACATGCAGGCCCGCGCCCGAAGGATACGGAAACATGTCGAGCGCGTAGAATTTCGGTCTGGCCGGATCTATTTCCGCGCGAAAAATATGGTGATCGGCCCAATAGGCCTGCCACTTCGGTTCGATCGTCCTGGGATCATAAGGCATGCATCACTCCTGGCGCCGACCGGCTTTGGGGCGGCGTGTCCTGAAAAATGGAGGCGTTCTTTGGTTCAGGAGCAGCTACGGCTGCCGGTGCTCCGGTGACGTCCGGCAGCCGCGGCTAAGTCGAAACGCGTGCGGAGTTGCGACGCAGAACGTCCGCGCGACGCTCCGGACGAAAAAAGCGCAATATGGCTTTGATCTGGTGTCCATGGACGGTGACTCAAGGCAAATAAGGAGAAAGCAAACGACAGTGTTAACCCGGCTCCGATCAGGAGGCCGTCGTGGTAAGTCGTGCGTCGCGTGCGCGAACGTCTGCTGCTTGAGTTGCCATAACCATCAACCAAGAGTGCCCGATATGATCGCTTCTGCCAAGAGTGCGTTCGCGCGAAAATCAGGATCTGTTCAAATCCCGCGGCGCGCTCTTTACCAGTTGATCGAGCACCGCCGCGACCTTCGGGTTGCGCACCTCGCCGCGCCGGGTAATCGCATGGATGCCGCGGTAGGCGGCTGGTGCCAGCGGCTTGACTGTCAGGCCTTCGCGAAAATCTCGAAGCGCCAGTCCGGGCATCACCGAAATCGAGCATCCGGCTTCGACAAGCGCGAACACGACTTCGAAACTGTCGCTGAAGCCATTGATGACGGGCTCGAAACCGATGTCGCGGCAAGCCTTGCGGATGGTCATGGAATAGGCGCTGGAGGCGACGTCGAGCGCCCAGTGTTCATCCCTCAGCTGGGCAAGTTCGATGACGGGCTCGCTCTCCAGCCTGTGGCCAGCGGGCAGCAGCACGAAGAGCTGGTCGCGGCAGAGGAACAACGTGTCGGCCGTGCCCTCCAGCGTATGCGGATCGAAGGATATGTCGTCGGCAACGACGATGTCGGCCTGCCAGGCCCGGAGCGCGGCCACGCCTTCGGCAGGTCCCAGCGTCGTCATGACGATGTTGAGATGCGGATGGTGGATCGCGAGCTCGCGCATCGCGGCCGGGATGAAGGAGGACGCCGCGGAGGGTTGGGCGGCGATCCTCAAGTCGCCGGCGACGATGTTCTGCAGCTCGGCAATATCGGTTTTGGCTTCCTCGACGACGGCGAATATCCGATCGGCATGCAGGACGAGCCTCTGGCCGGCCGGTGTCAGCATCACCCCTCGCCCGCGCCGCTCGACGAGCGGGATTCCCACTTCGTCCTCCAGTTGGGCGATCTGCTGAGAAACGGCCGATGAGGAAATACCCAGCGCGTCGGCGACCGCCGCCATCGTCTCGCGGCGCGAAAGCTCGCGAAGTGTGCGCAATCGGAAGAAATCCAAGCCTGTTTCCCCGGCCGATCATTTGGCCATAATTTCTAACCTATATACTTACTTTAATTAAGTGGACCTGAAGAAAGCTGCACCTTAGCCTTGGATTCGCAAGCGGGCATCGGTTCGAAAAAAGCCAAGATTGCCGGCCATCTCATGAGACGAACCAGGGGGATATCGACAGGATGCAGCAAAGCGGCGTGCCCTATTTCAGCCAATGGGAAACACCCGGCATGACGTTGCCGGTGCTTGCCGAGGGACAACAGGCCCTGCTCGGCGACCCGCTCTGGCATCAATCGGGGGCCGCAACGATCGAGGAATATGCGCGCTGGGCAGTCAATGTCTGCGGCATGGCCTGCCTGAAGATGATTCTTGCCGCACGCGGCGAGATCCATCCGACACTCGAGCTTGCCCGCGCCTGCACCGCCTATGGCGGTTATGTCGTCAACGAAATCGATGCCTCGATCAAAGGGCTGATCTACGCGCCCTTCGTCCGCTTCGCCACCGACCGTTTCGCACTTAGCGCGGAGACGATGACCGGCGTCGAGACATCAGCCATTCCCGAGCTTCTGTCGAAGCGCCGGTTCTTCATCGCCTCGGTGAACTCGGGCATCCGCTGGCCGGAGCGCGAGCCGCCGTCGAAGGGCGGGCATCTGGTGCTGGTGACGGCGGCCTCGCAGGGGGCAATCCGATTCCACAACCCGTCCGGCCACGACGCGGCGAGCCAGGCCGATGTGACGCTGCCGCTTGCCGTCTTCGACCGCTTCTTCGCCAATCGCGGCATATCGGTCGACGCCTGACCTTTTCAACACCAGATCGTTTCGGAGGCTTTCATGACCCCTTCCCCACACAGGCTGCGCATTGCCGTGCTCTTCGGCGGACGCTCGGCCGAGCACGAGGTTTCCGTGCTCTCGGCAACCAATGTCATGGGCGCGCTCAAGCCCGAAAAATACGATGCCGTCCCCATCTTCATCACCCGCGCGGGACAATGGCTGCTGAGCAGTTTCGAGGACGGCATATTGGCGACACCTTCATCAGGCACGGAAATCTGCCTCGTGCCGGGCGGACGGGGCCGGATGCTGGCGATCCCGGCCCACGGCGCGCCGCATGAACTGGCAAGGATCGACATCCTGTTTCCCGTCCTGCACGGACCCCACGGCGAAGACGGCTCAGTGCAAGGCGTGGCGGAGGTGGCCCGCGTTCCGCTCGCCGGCTGCGGCATTCTCGGCTCCGCCGCAGCACTCGACAAGGACATCGCCAAGCGCCTGCTGAGGGCGGCGGGCCTGCCGGTAGCGCGTGCGGTAACGATCCGTGAGGGTGCTGCCCCTTCGCTGGCAGCCCTCGAAGGTGAACTCGGCCTGCCGCTCTTCATCAAGCCGGCGCGGCAGGGATCGTCGGTCGGTGTCGCCAAGGTCCATGCCAGCCAGGAATTCGCGCCCGCCCTTACTGAGGCCTTCCGCCATGATCGCACGCTGCTCGCCGAGGAATTCGTGCGCGGCCGTGAGATCGAATTCAGCGTCTTGGAAGATACGGCAGGAGAACTCTTCGTTTCCCGGCCGGGCGAGATCGTGCCGGCGGAAAGCCACGGCTTCTACAGTTACGATGCCAAATATATCGACGAGAAAGGTGCGGTGCTGAAAGTGCCGGCCGAACTGCCTGAGGGGGTCGAGGCCGCGATGCGCGACGTGGCCGCCAGCGCCTTCCGGGCCGTCGGCTGCGACGGCATGGCCCGCATCGATTTCTTCCTGACCGAATGCGGGCAGTTCCTCGTCAATGAAATCAACACCATCCCAGGCTTCACCAATATCAGCATGTATTCCAAGGCGATGGCGGCAAGCGGTGTCGGTTACGCCGAAATCATCGACCGTCTGGTGGATCACGGCCTGGCGCGCGCCCGTCGGGCTGCCTGAGACGGGAGCTCGAACATGAACGGGTCGGTCTTGATTTCGGGATGTTCCGGCGGCGGAAAGTCGACGCTGCTTCAGGAGCTTGTTGCCCGCGGTCATGCCGTCGTCGAAGAGCCCGGCCGGCGCATCGTCAAGCAAGAACTTGAAGGCGACGGCGCAGCCCTGCCCTGGGTCGACATGGTGGCCTTTGCGCGCCGCGCGATCGAGATGGCGATCGCCGACCATGCAGCGGCGTGTGAGCAGACCGGCTGGATGTTTTTCGATCGCGGGCTGGTCGATGCGGCGGCAGCGCTTCAGCACCTCACCGGAGAACCTATCCTGGAAAAATTGAGCGTAGCCCACCGCTATCACCAGAGGGTTTTTCTGACCCCGCCATGGCCCGAAATCTACACGACCGATCCCGAGCGGCGCCATGGCTTCGACGAGGCTGGCGACGAATATGACCGGTTGGCCGCGATCTATCCGGCGCTCGGCTACGACATCATCATACTGCCGAAAATCGCGGTCGCAGACCGGGCGGATTTCATCCTCGACTGCCTCTCTCGGGAAACGAGGCAGCAGTAGACGCGATCATCAGGGTCGTGCCTCTCGGCCGCCCTCTCCGAGGGCTCAGCGCCTGCGAAAGACGCACCACTGGAACGACTGCCGGCCACCAGCGGGTGTCGTGTGCTCCTCGCGCCAATCACGCTGAAGCGCGAAGGTGGACGAGAATTCACTCGCAAGCGCTACCGCGTCGTAACGCTGGACCGGCAGGCCGCTGCACCGTTCCGGCCCGTCCGGGGCGAAGGTGGCGATGATCACGACGCTGCCCGACGCTGTGCCGGTTTCGAGCGCATGGCGATAGGCCAGCCGCTGCTCGGGCTCGGTGAGGAAGTGAAAGACGGCGCGGTCGTGCCACACATCGTAATGCCGGTCGGGCTGCCATGAAGTGACGTCGGCAACCACCCAGGCGATCCGGGCGGCTTCATCCCGCAGCCGCGCCTTGGCGACCTCGAGCGCCGGCGCGGCGATGTCGAGGACGGTGAGGTCGGACCACCCGCGCTCAATAAGACGGTCGACAAGGTTTGATGCACCGCCGCCCACATCGATCAGCGAGGCCGTGACCGGCAGTTGCAACTCGTCAAGCGCTCGCAAGGAAGGCCCGGGCGTCGGCTGATACCAGCTGACGCTGTCGGCAGCTTTCGTACGATAGACCTCGTCCCAGTGTTCCCGCTTCGCGCCTGTCATCCGATATCCCCATCTCTTGCGGAGCCCGACATCCTAACAGATCAACATGTAAGAACTGGGACGTCCGCAACCAATGCAGTTCCCAAGACCACGTTCCGCATTTCAGGAAGGGAGGTGCCGGTAAACGAGATCGGCGGGATCGGTTCGGGGTGCTGCGGGATCGAGACGCGCTCCCAGCCGTTCCGCAACGGCAACGGATGCGGCATTGCCGGGAGCGATATAGCTGACAAGCGATGGCAGCTTGAGTGTCGCAAAGGCCCAGTCGCGCAGCGCCAAGGCCGCTTCGGTAGCATAGCCCTTGCCCTTATATTCCGCATAGACGAACCAGCCGAGCTCCTTCTCTGGAAAGAGCGGCCCGTGATTGATCCCCACCTGACCGACGCATTCGCCAGTTTCGCTGAGCTCCATCGTCAGCGCTCCGTGACCGAAAAGCTGCCAGAGAGCGACGTCGTGACAGAACATCCCCCACGCCGCGCGCAGATCGAACGGGCCGCCCATTCCGACCGATCGCGGCGACGCCATCAACTGCGCATAGGCGGCAAAATCGTCGATATCTGGCATGCGGAGCCTGAGACGCTCGGTTCGGATGGTCATCGCGCCCGTTTCGGACATGTCGCCGCCTTCTCTGTCAGCTTGGTTTTGAAGTTTCGGCCGTTGAACGGAATATCCTAGCTTTCAAATGCCGGGGCGAATTGCAACGTCCCGCTTGGCGGGGATCCGCGAAAAACAATCCGCTGCACGAGCCGCGTATCGAGGTCGAGGTACTTCAGGTGCCCGTCGCTGCTGAAACCGACACGGCTATAGATGTCGGGATTGCCGATCAACGCGCATCCGCTGGCACCCATCTCGTTCAGCAGTTCGAGACCTCTTGCAATCATCGCCTTACCGATGCCTTGCCGTTGTCTCTCCGGTTTGACCGATATCGGCCCCAGCCCGAACCAGCCATCATGCGCGCCGTCGATCGCCACCGGTGAAAACGCGACATGCCCCAGGATCTCGCCGTGCTGCTCTGCGACCAGCGATATTGTCAGATCACCGTTTTCACGAAGTCTTCGAACAATCTCCGCTTCCGTCCCGTCGCTGTAAGGCATCGGCTTGAAGGCGGTCGAGGTCAGATCATGGATCGCGTCGAAATCCTCCGGCGTTTCGTCTCGGATAAGCATCTTTATCAATCCTCAATCGCGATAGCTCACAGGTTCTATGCAAGGAAGTCGAAGACCAGCAAGCCAGGCTCCTCCAGCGGCAGCTGCGCCACGACCTGCCCTTCCGGGTTCAGCACCGCCGTCGGCCCCCAGGCGATGCGCCCGTCGCGCTCGCCTGTCACGTCGGACGAGATCAGCCACAGGCCGGTTTCGCGGCATCGTTCGCCGCGAACCGAGTTGTGCCGCTCCCTGAATATTTCCGCCTTGTCCCTTGCCATCATGTTGTTGGAGAGCGTCTGCGCGGCGGCTATCCGAGTGCTCTTCACCTTGATCTCCGCGTTGGGACGTCTTGCAAACTATCCGATCAGGCTTGCGCCGGAGCGCCACGCCCGCGGATTGCCGGCTGTCGTTCAGCTGTCGTGACCGATAGCATTTTTGTCACGACACACGGTGGCACTGGTGGATACTATCTCCTCCGCGAGCACGTGACTGAGAATGGAGGGATTCGTGGCAGTTGGCGCGCCTGTTTTATTCATTCCCGGCATCAATTGCTCGGCGCGAATTTTCCTATCGCAGATTCCGGCGATCTGGAAACATCGGCCGGTCATGATTGCCGACCACAGAACGGGAAGCTCAATTGGAGAGATCGCCGACAATATTTTGATGGCATCCCCGCACCGCTTCTGCCTGGTTGGCTTTTCCATGGGAGGTTATGTCGCCCTCGATATCATGCGCAGAGCCGGCGACCGCGTCGAGAAACTGGCTCTTATCAGCACCAGCGCCAGGCCCGACGATGCATCGCAAGCTGCCGGCCGAGCTGAGCGGATTGCCAGACTGTCGGCAGATGACTCCGACACGTGGATCGAGCAGCGATTTCGCCAGTTGGTCGACCCCGCTCGAATCGACGATCGAAATCTTTTGGGCTTCTATCGGCAGATGGCTCTGGAGGATGTAGGGCGAGACGCGGCGGTGCGCCATTTGATCGCTACGCTCGATCGGCCGGATGCACGCCCCACCTTGTCAGGCATCTCCTGTCCAACGGCAATTCTCGTCGGCGAGGCGGACAGGATTACGCCACCGGCTCTGTCTGAGGAAATTGCGGAAAGCATTGCAGCCTCGCGGCTGACGGTCATACCCGACTGCGGACATCTATCGCCCATCGAGCAGCCTGAAGCCGTGACACAGGCTCTTTTGTCGTGGCTAAACTCAGATCAGCGCCCGCACTAAGCGCCTATTGACCGCAGTATTCAGTAAAAAGCCCGGCGCGACGGCCGGGCTTTTCCTCGATCTCTTCTCAGCGACCTCAGAAGGTCGACGCACCGCTGCCCCAGGGGCCGTGGTGGAAATCCTTGCCGTCCAGGCGGTCGAAACCGTGGGCGCCGAAGAAGTCGCGCTGCGCCTGGATGAGGTTTGCCGTTCCCCTGCCCTGGCGATAGGCGTCGAAATAGGTCAGCGCCGAGGTCAGCGCCGGAACCGGCAGGCCGGCGGCAATCGCGGCACCGACGACGCGGCGTAGCGCCGGGATCGATTCCTTGACCATGTCGGAGAAGGCAGGCGTGACGATCAGGTTGGCAGCATCAGGCGCCTTGGTGAAAGCCGAGGTGATCTCGTCGAGGAACTGCGAGCGGATGATGCAGCCGGCGCGCCAAATCCTGGCAATCGTCGGCATCGGCAGCGACCAGTTGAACTCGCGCGATGCTTCCGCCATCACCGCAAAGCCCTGCGCATAGGCGCCGATCTTGGCGGCAAACAGCGCCAGTTCCAGATCCTTGTTGAGTTCGGGGCCGTAAGCGATCGGGAAGGACACAGCCTGCGTGCCGAAGATCTTTTCAGCGGCTTCGCGCTGCGACTTCATCGAAGAGAGGCTGCGGGCGGCGACGGCGGCTTCGATCGCCGTTGCCGGAATGCCCATATTCTGCGCCTCGATCGCCGACCACTTGCCGGTGCCCTTCTGGCCTGCCTTGTCGAGGATCATGTCGACCATCGGCCCGCCGGAGACCGGATCAGTGGCCGCAAGCACCTTCTCGGAGATTTCAATCAGGTAGGAGTTCAGCCGGCCCTTGTTCCATTCGCCGAAGATGCCGGAGATTTCGGAGGCGCTCTTGCCGAGGCCGTCGCGCAGGATGCCGTAGATTTCGGCGATCATCTGCATGTCGGCATATTCGATGCCGTTATGGATGGTCTTGACGAAATGGCCGGCGCCGTCATTGCCGAGCCAGGCGACGCAGGGCTCGTCATTGTAGCGGGCGGCAATCGATGTCAGCACCTTCTCGACACGCTTCCAGGACTCTTCTGTGCCGCCGACCATGATCGACGGGCCGTGGCGCGCACCTTCTTCGCCGCCGGAAACACCCATGCCGATGAAGGTCAGATCGGTATTCTTCAGCCGGTCGAAGCGGGCGACGGTGTCGCGGAAATTGGCGTTGCCGGCATCGATCATGATGTCGCCCTTGGAGAGATGCGGGCGCAGCAGCTCCATCTGCTGGTCGACAGGCTCGCCCGCCTTGATCATGATGATGATCGGACGCGGCGGCCGGATCGCATCGACGAACTCTTCGATCGTCTTGCAGGGAATAATCTGCTTCTTCAGATCGCCGGCGCTTTCGTAGAATTCGTCGGTTTTCTCCGGCGTGCGGTTGAACACCGCGATTTTATTGCCTTTCTCCGCGATGTTGAGCGCCAGGTTGGAGCCCATGACCGCAAGACCGATCAGTCCGATTTCTGCCTTTTCCACGACAAACCTCCGATGTGTCATTTGGACCGGTGTTGTGGCACTGTCTCGGTCAAACGGCAAGTCTCGCAAGGGTCTAATCGGTTCGCAAAAGCCAATGAAATGAAGCTTGCAATATCGCCGCTTGTCCGACAACCCGCCGGCTGGCGCCTACTCCGGAAGCCCTAGTTTTTTCGTGCGCCCCGCCCGCAATGCCCTATCTGTTATCATCAGTGCCTCGGGAGATATCGCATTGGCATCGGGAAGACGAAAAGATGCGGCTCTCCTGGCGGCCCGCGCCGGCTGCTACCGCGAGTCTATGCCGCCGCCGGCGCTGCGACGCCATTTCAGCCGCCTCTGGTCGCATGCGCTTCATGACGGACCGCCGGCAATGGTGGCGATCGTGCCTGACGGCTATTGCGATCTCCTCTGGATCGACGGCCGGCTGGTTGTCGCCGGTCCCGACAGGACAGCGTCCTTTCCCGTCATCCGGCCGGGCGCGACAGTCATCGGCGCACGTTTTGCGCCCGGCGCCGCAGCACCCTGGCTGAAGACGCCGCTTTCGGCTCTGGTCGGCTGCTCGGTGCCCCTCGCTGACATCGGCCGGAAGGACACCGCCGAATTCGAAGCGCGGCTTGCGGATTGTCCCGACCCCTCGGCCGCCAGGGCGCTGTTTAGCCGCCTGCTCGAAGAGACCGCGCGCGATGAGGAGGAGCCCGCCCGCGATGCCGCCATGATCTTCGCCGCCGCCCACAACGCTCGCCCGGCGTCCAGCCTGCTCGAGCACCTCGGCATGAGTGAGAGGCAGCTGCGCCGCCGCTGCCACCACCATTTCGGCTACGGCGCAAAGACGCTGGAACGGATTCGCCGGTTCCAGCGTTTCCTCGACCTCTGCCACAGGTCGGGCGCGATGCCGCTTGCCCGCCTTGCTCTCGAAGCGGGCTTTGCCGACCAGCCCCACATGACACGCGAGGTCGGCGAGCTCTCGACGCTGACACCTGCCGTCATTCTCGACCAGCTCAGCATACGGCAAAGAGCCGATTGACCGTTTTGTTCAAGACGCTGCTGGCCGGTCTGTTATTCTGACGAAACCAAATGCCAGGGACCTGCAAGCCATGTCGACAATGCCCGCGAAAATCATCCACCTGTCGATAGAGCGCGACTGGCGCGACGTCTATGACTTCGCCGGCAAGCCGGAGAACATGCCGCTCTGGGCCTCCGGCCTTGCGACCGGCTTAGAGCCTCACGGCGCCGACTGGATCGCCCACGGCGCTCTCGGCAGCGTCAAGGTGAGCTTCGTTCCTGCCAATGAATTCGGCGTGATCGACCATACGGTGACGATCGAATCCGGCCTCAGGGTTTATAATGCTCTGCGCATCGTGCCGAACGGCGATGGCTGCGAGGTCATGTTCACGCTGCTGCGTCTGCCCGGCATGACCGACACGCAGTTTTCCGCCGATGCCGCCCATGTCGAGAAGGATCTCGCCATGCTGAAAGCCCTGATGGAGAGATAGATGGCCGAGAAGACAGAAAACCACGACCGCCGCATCGACTATGTCGAATTCAACGTCGCCGACATTGCCGCCGCCAAAGCCTTTTACGGCTCGGCCTTCGGCTGGCGCTTCACCGATTACGGCCCCAATTATTGCGAATTCGACGATGGCCGGCTGAAGGGCGGCTTTACCGATTTCGGACCCGTGCGGCCGGGCGGCGGCCCGCTGGTCGTCGTCTATGCCAGCGATCTGGAAGAAGTGCTGACCTCAGTCGAAAGAGCCGGCGGCACGATCTGCCGGCCGATCACCGATTTTCCCGGCGGCCGTCGCTTCCACTTCCTCGACCGCGATGGTTACGAGCTCGCCGTCTGGGCGGCGGCTTAGCCAGACTACCCAAGGCAGCGGAGTTGGTCAGGCTGCCTAAGGCTGCCGACCGGGATCAGGCAGCCTGCGACAGCCGATCGAGATCTTCCATGACGAGCAGGGCGCCAATCACCGTACCGCCCGCATCGCGCAGCGGCGACATGCGACAGCGCACCTGCCGCGATTTGCCGCTGCCGGCCGAGCGCTCATAGGAATAGTCGATCTGTTCGCCGGCAAAACAGGCATCGAGCTTATGCTTGGCGCATTCGGCAAACCGCTCCTCGCCGATGAATTCGGAAAGGTGGCGGCCGATGAGCTCCATCGGCTTCCTGTTGAGATGGGCGCTGTTGGCTGGATTGGAATAGAGGTAGCGATAGTCCCTTGTCAGCACCGCCACGCGATCCGGCAGGCTTTCAAGGATTACCGCGTTGAGGAACTGGCCATTGTCGGTATCAGGCACATAAGCCGGCGGCGGCTCGATGCGCACATCCTGCGGCGAAGGCACGCGCCAGTCCGGCCCATGCGCCCCGAAATAGCGGTCGAGCAGGTAGGAAAGCACCGACGTGTGCTCCGTGACGCTGGCGCTGTCGTCGGCATCCTGGCTGATCAGATGGCTCACAAACTGCAGTTGCATGTAAACTTCGAGCAGATTGACTGCCCGGTAGGCGAGGATTGCCTCGACCAGCGGCTCGACATGGCGGTCGAGCGCCGTGACGCGCTGGTCGTCGCCCAGGCGTATGGCTTCCTCGATTTGCACGCAACGCAAGGAAAAAGCTCGAAAAAGCTCCAGCAAGACGCCTCCACTCCCATTTTCCCAAGAGACGAGTCCGAAACCTCATATGGCTGCATTTCCCAAAAATGCGCCTTCCGGTAGACATTATTCGCGTCTTGGTGGTGACGGGTAACATGAAGTGCCCTCAGTTTCAATCCGAGAGCACCTGCCGCTTTTCACCGCTGATAAATGAGGGTGGACGTTTTTGGAGCATGATGCCGAAAGTGTGAGCGGTTTTCACGCGACATCGTGCTCTAATTATTTAATCATCCTGCTCTAAGGCGCGAGCGTCTGCTTGATTTGCCAGCGGTCGTGATACCAGAGCCACTGTTCCGGATATTCCCGCACCCAGCTTTCCACCTTGTCGTTGAGCAGCTGGGCGGCCGCCGGCAGGTCGAGATTGCCATTGGCGTCGCGCGGCATGTCCAGCCGTGGCTCGATTTCCAGCCGGTAGCGATTTCCCGGCAGACGGATGCAACGCGCCGGATAGACTTCGCAGTTGAACTGGCGCACCAGCTTCGGCAGCAGCGGATTGGTCTTCACGTCGCGGCCAAAGAAGGTGCCCTTCAGCCCCTTGCGGAATTTCTGGTCGACCAGCACGCCGACGCCCTGACCTGCTTCCAGCTGACGGGCGAGCGCGAAGGAGGAGCCGGCATGCGAGGGCACCAGCTTGCCCATACGCGCGCTCCTGAAGTCGAACACTTTCTTGGCGACATAAGGATTATTCGGCGGCCGAAAGAGCACGGTTACCGTGAGCCCGAAGGCGGCGCCCGCCACCGGCAGCAGCTCGAAATTGGCGGTATGGCCGGTAAAGACGATGAAGGGGCGCGGATTGTCGCGCAGGTCTAGGAAGATCGGGACGCCCGACACCTCCACCCTGCCCGGCTCCGACTTTTCGGGATCATAGTCGAACAGCTGGTCAAGGAAGACGTATTCTGCAGCAAGCCGGCCCATATTGCCCCAACTGGCGAGCGCGACCTCCTCGATCTCGGCCTCGCTCTTTTCAGGAAAGGCGTTGCGCAGATTGGTCAGCATCAGTCTGTGGCGGCTGGTCAGCCGGCCGAGGCGGCGCATCATCCTGTCGGCGAAGCGGATCGCGCCATCGGCCGGAAACAGCTTCAGGAAATTCAGAAAGCCGAACATCATCTGCGCCACCAGCCATTGCTGGAAATTCCTGAGCGCCAGAACGATCCGGGTGATGAACAGCTTCACGCGGTCAATCCATCTTCAGGATGATCTTGCCGAAGATCTGGCGCGATTCCATCCGCTCCAGTGCCCGATCGATATCGCCGAAGCTGACCTCGGTATCGATGACCGGATGGACGAGCCCGCGGCCCATCTTCTGCATCGCATCCGCCATGTTCTCCATGCGGCAGCCGAACGAGCCGAAGAGCTTCAGCTGCTGCTGGAACAGCATCATCAGGTTCATCTCTGTGGAAACACCCGAGGTCGAGCCGCAGGTGACGAGCCGCCCGCCCCGCTTCATGCAGAGCATCGAGCCTGCCCAGGTGTCCTTGCCGACATGTTCGAAGACGACGTCAACGCCCTTCTTCTTGGTGAGTTTGCGCACCACGCCCTCGAAACGGTCGGTGCGGTAGTTGATGACGTGATCGGCGCCGAGCGCCTTGGCCTTCTCGATCTTGTCGTCCGAGCCGACCGTGGTGATGACGGTGCAGCCGATCTTCTTGGCAAGCTGGATTGCCGCCGTGCCGATGCCGGAGCCGCCGGCATGGACGAGGATCGTCTCGCCCGGCTCTAGCTTGGCATTGTCGAACAGCATGTGCTCGACCGTGCCGAAAGTGACCGGAGCAAGCGCCGCGCCGATCGCGTCGACGCCGGGAGGAGCCGGCACCAGCAGGCGCGCCGGCAGGTTGACCTTCTCCTGCGCAAAGCCGTCGAGATGGAAGCCGTGCACGCCCGAGACATGTTCGCAGAGATTGTCGCGGCCTTCGCGGCAGGGGCGGCAGAGGCCGCAGGTGCGCGCGCCGTAGATGGAGACGAGCTGGCCCGGCAGCACGTTGGAGACGCCCGGCCCGATCGATTCCACCACGCCGGAGGCTTCCGCACCGATGACCAGCGGCATCTTGCGCTTGGCAAATGCCATGCCGCGCCAGCCCCAGACGTCGATATGGTTGAGCGCCACCGCCTTGACGCGCAGCGTCACCTCGCCAGCGGCTGGAGCATCCGGTTCCGGCAGATCGGTGATCTCAAGCTTGCGGTCGTCGATCAGTTGCAAAGCGCGCATGGCAAAATCCCTCGCCTGAAGGCGTCATCTCGTCTCGAAAAATTGTCGGGAACCGCTTAAGCCGGTTCGAGCGCCATGACAAGGCTGGCATTCTGCCCGCCGAAGCCGAAGGAGTTGGAAAGCACGGCTGAAACCTGTGCTTCCCGCTTCTTGTTCGGCACGACATCGAGAACGATCGACGGATCGGGGTTGTTGTAGTTGATGGTCGGCGGCAGCGTTCCGGTCAGCATCGTCTGCAGCGAGAACACCGCCTCGACAGCGCCCGCCGCCGTCAGCGTATGGCCGATCATCGACTTGTTCGACGAAACCGGAATGCCGACGAGCCGCTCGCCGAACACAGCCGACATCGCGCCATACTCCATCTTGTCGTTCTCCGGCGTCGAGGTGCCGTGCGCATTGATGTAGCCGATGCTGCTCTCGTCCATGCCGGCGTCGGCAAGGGCTGCACGGATCGTCGCGATTGCCGGGCCGCCATCCGGCGACGACCGGGTGCGGTGGAAGCTGTCGGCCTTGTCGCCGGCGCCCCTCATGATGCCGAGCACCTTGGCGCCGCGGGCGACTGCTGATTCCAGCGATTCCAGCACCAGGGTCGCCGCGCCCTCGGCGATGACGAAGCCGTCACGATCCTTGCTGAATGGCTTGGAAGCCTTGGTCGGCGGATCGTTCTGCGTCGAAAGGGCTGACAGCAACGAGAAGCGGATCAGCGCTTCGGCACTCAGCGATCCGTCGGTCGCGACCGTCAGCGCCCGATTCGTGCGGCCCTGGCGGATTGCCTCGATGCCGAGCTGGATCGCCGTGACGCCGGAGGCACAGGCGGTCGACAGCGTCACGGGAAGGCCGCGGGTGCCGAACCGGTCGGCAAGGCGCTCTGAAATCGCGCCGAACAGAGCCGCCTCATGGAAGGCCGGGTCCGGACGCTGGCGCAGCGCCGTCAGGAAACGCTCATAGGCATCACCCGGATGGTCGGAGGCCGGCGAACGGTCGGCAAGCTCGAAGCGCGCGCTCCATTCCGGCTCGATCGGCGGGGCGGCGAGGAATAGCGGACCGTTGAAATCACCGGAAAGGCCGGCATCGGCCAGCGCCTCGATCGTCGTCTCGCGCGCAAAGGCATAGGAGCGCTCGACGGCGTTCGGCACCGGAATGCCGATGAAATCGACGGTGCCGGCGATCCGCGTCGACAGGCCCTCAGTCGGGAAGCGGTTGATCTCGTGGATGCCCGACGTGCCTGACGAAAGCGCTGCCCAGTTGTCGCTGAGGCCCTGGCCGAGCGAGGTGATGATGCCCATGCCGGTAACAGCCACGATCGGACGGCCGAGATGATCTCTATAAGCGGAAGCTGTCATATCTCTCACTCCTCACGCATCTGCGGAAAGAACGGCAACGCCCTCGCCGCGCTGGTGTCCAACCGTGGTCACGACGGCGGCGGTGGCCCCTGCCCGCATCGGCGCCTCGTGGGCGGCATCGAAGGGCGGAACCTTGGCCTTGCCGTCGACGGCAAGGGCGGCGAGCGCAAGACCCAGCGTAAACTGCGTCTCGATCGTATGGCCGGTGACGCCGCCGAAGCCGCGGATCGCAAAGTCCGGCAATTGATGTTCGAGCACCGCCCGTTCACGGGCGGCAAGATCGTGCATGCCGGTCGATCCGGAAAAGATCGCCGTGCTTTCGGCCGCAAGCCCGGCAGCCGGTGCCAAAAGCCGCTCCAGCCGGACTTCGAGATTGCCGGAATTGCGGTTGCCGCGATCGCCCTCGACTGCGTCGATGACAGCATAGATATGGGCGCCGCGGGCTTCGGCGTGTTTGCGCGATTCGAGCACCAGGAAAGCGCCTGCCGAACCGGTGATCATGCCGCCGCCGTCGCTCGGCTTGCGCGACCAGAGCGGCACCCAGTCGCCGCGCGCATGGGCGCCGATCGCTTCGGTGAGCAGGATCATATCAGGCCGTTCGGCCGCGAAGGCGCCTCCAACAAGCGCATGTGAGGATTCGCCTGATTTGATGCGGTAGAAGGCGGTCTCGACGGCGGATATGCCGGCCGCTTCCTCGCCCATGAAGGTGCGCGACGAGCCGGTGACCTTGTGCACGATCGAGATATTGCCGGCGAGCAGGTTAGAAAGCTGGGCGAGGAACAGCGTCGGCCTGAGCTCCGTCGTCAGCTTCTCGTTGAGCAGCAGCTCGCGGTCATTGCGCTTCAGCGCTTCGTCGACGATTAGTGTGTCGACATTGATGTCGCGCTCGCCGCCGCCGGCCGCCACGATCATGTCCATCGTGCCGCAGGCTTCGATATCATCCTTGAAACCGGCATCATCGAGCGCAAGGCCGGCGGCGAAGACGCCGATGCGCTGCCAGTTCTCCATCTGGCGCTGATCACCGCGCTTGGCGATCTGCTGCGACCAGTCGATCTCGGGCAGTGGATGCACCGGATAGGGCTTGAACTTCTCGGTCTCGACGATCGCCTTCGGCGTGCTGGCGGCCGAAAGCAGCGCGATATGCGCATCCTTGCCGACGCCCTGACAGGTGACGATGCCGATGCCCGAGATGACGACGTCGTTTGCAGCCTTGCTCATCCAATCACTCCCTGCGCCGCGATCGCTTCGAGAAGCCCGATCTCGCCGGCACGTTTCTTCACGATATCGCCGAGCGGCACCTCGGAAAACGGCATAGTGCGGAGTTTCAGCTGCGCATCGCAGACCTTCTTGCCGCCGCTGGTGATTTTAGCCTTGGTGACCGCGAACCCCGAACCGTCATGCTCGAGCACCGCCTCGATGTCGAGCACGGCTTCCGGTTCAACGAAGGTGCGCATCTTCGCGCCGTCGACTGTCATCAGGAAGGGCATGGCGGCAAAATTGGTGACGGCAAGCACCAGCATGCCGGAGGCCTGCGCCATGGTCTCGATCAGGAGCACGCCGGGAACGAGCGGCATGCCGGGAAAATGACCCTCGAAGACGGGGCTCTGCGCCGGCACGACGGATCGCGCCCTAAGCGTGCCCTTCTTCAGGTCCACCGCTTCGACGCGGTCAATCATCTGGAAATATTCCAGCAGCATTCGGATCCTCCGGCCCGACAGGCCAGATCCGCCCGCCGGTGACGCCTACTTAGGAACAAAATCGCCCGGCCGCCATATTCGGGGCGGCAGGGCGTTCAAAAAAGACTGTTATATCGCTCAGGCCTTGGCTGCTTTGAGCTCGTCGATCTTGGCGCAGAGGTTCTTCAGCACGAAGTATTCTTCGGTGGAAACCTTGCCTTCATTGACTTCCTGCGTCCACTTTTCGAGCGGGATCTTGATGCCGAATTCCTTGTCGATCGCAAAGACGATGTCGAGGAAATCGAGGCTGTCGATACCAAGGTCGTCGATCGTATGGCTCTCCGGCGTGATCGTCGCGCGGTCGATCTCACTGGTTTCTGCAATAATGTCGGCAACTTTATCGAATGTAGCGGTCACGCGCTGTACCTCATGAAATGACGATTTAAACCCCCTCATAGGCAAATCCATTTCAAAAGCCAATGCTTTCGTCCCGGCGTTGGGGCAATTTGCCGGCTGGGTGTTGCCTAAACAGCAATGGAATGCCGGCCTTTGCCGTCACCCAAGGCGCGAGGCGATGCCGCTGCAGAAAACCCGTCTCACCAGCGAGGGCGAAGAAGCCGCACGAATCAAACCCACGGACGGCCTCGTCTCGACGCCGCACTTCCATTAACAACCAGGGCACGCAAACTTTGATCTGGATCAAATCGCGATCCCGGCGAAATTGATAATCATCAAGCCGCGCTGGAAGAAATCGGGATAGCCGAACCCGCAATCGCGGCGTAATCGTCTACGGTATGCCCGGTATGCCCGGCATGCGCATCTACGCCCGGCACATGCGGATTTCGAAGGGATCAGGATATGGACGTCGCACATAGTGGGGTTCTCGAGGTTGGTATCCCCGTCGCCTGCCGTTCCTGCCAGGCGCGGCACGGCGTCGTCTGCGGCGTACTGTCGAGCGGTCAGTTGAAGGACCTCGGCCGCCACTCGCTGCGCCGCAAGGTCGATGCCGGCTGCGAGATCATCGCACAAGGGTCGGAAAGCTCTTTCTATTCGAACATCATGCGCGGGGTGGTGAAGCTCTGCAAGGTGATGCCGGACGGGCGCCAGCAGATCGTCGGCCTGCAATTCGCTCCCGATTTCGTCGGCAGGCCCTTCGTGCGCGAAAGCACGCTGTCGGCCGAGGCTGCGACCGATGCCGAAATCTGCGTCTTCCCGCGCAGCCTGCTCGACCGCATGATATCGGAAACGCCGGAACTGCAGCGTAGCCTGCACGATCAGGCGCTGAAGGAGCTGGATGCGGCGCGTGAATGGATGCTGACGCTCGGCCGGCGCACCGCCGAGGAGAAGGTCGCAAGCCTACTCCACCTCATCGCCACCCATGCCGAACCGCAAACGGCCACAAGCACCGCCTTCGACCTGCCGCTATCCCGCGCCGAGATCGCCGATTTCCTCGGTCTGACGATCGAAACCGTCAGCCGCCAGATGACCAGGTTGCGCAAGAGCGGCGTCATTCGCATCGAGAACTTCCGGCATATCATCGTCCCCGACATGGATGAGCTGGAGAGGATGATCAGCGCGTAAACTGGGGTCAACTGCCGATTTCGGGAGCGGCGCTGATCTGGGATTAGCGCGTAGAAGGAATCAGCTGTCGAATTCGGGTTCAGGCGCTGATCTGGGATTAACGTGTGATCACGACGCGGGTATTGGCAAGGCCGGCCTGCCGCGCCAGCGAGAAGAACTGGGCGGCATTGTCGGGATGCAGGCGAACGCAACCATGCGAGGCCGGCCGACCCAGGCGTTTAAGGTCGAAGGTGGCGTGAACGGCGTAACCGCCGTTGAAGAAGACGGCAAAGGGCATCGGCGCATTGTCGTATTTTCTGGAGCGGTGATCGCGCGACAGCCACTTGGCGCTCCACGAACCGGTCGGCGTGACATAGCCGTTGCGCGCGGTCGAAACCTTCCAGCGATACTTGACGAAGCCGTTCTCGGAAACGGTCATCATCTGCTTGCCGATGCTGATATTGGCGACCAGCGTTGCTGCCTGAGCGGCAACGGGAGAAAACTGCAGCAATAAACTTGCGGCCGCAGCCGCCAAAATCGTCTTCATCATAGCCCTCTTCGAACTCGCGCAGCTTAATTGCGCCCTCACGAAGAGAGACTACGGCAATACTTGTTATATTGCTTTAATCCGAATGGTAATCACAATTTTAACGAGCCAAAGCAGGAGCTAGCGCCGGAAGATAGTGACACCTGCTCACTGGAGCTTGCGTGCCGCCGAAGGCTTCTTGAGCCCTTGGTAGGCCTTGTTCATCTTCTCGCGGATTGAGGCCATCGTGCCGAGATTATGCCCGCAGGCCGCACAGGTGATGATGTCGGTCTCCCGGATCTCGGGCCGCTCGAACTTCATCTTGGTGCTCTTGCACTTCGGGCACGGTAATTCAACCTGAACTGTCATCGCTCTACTTCCGGTCTGACGAGATATGAGGCGGTCGGAATAAACGTTTGAGCCTGACCTGTCCACTGGGGCATGCACGGCACAACCCTACAGAAAACACAAAAACAGCCCGAACGTAACACCGGCGAGCACCATGCAGCTGGCGTAGAACACCGATACGCCGTCCTCGATGTCGCCTGAGGTCGCCACGTCGCGGCCGGCGTCGTTGATCATCGGTTCACGCACGATGACGCCGCCATAGATGCGCGGCCCGGCGAGCTGGACGTTCAGCGCACCCGCCATGGCCGCCTCCGGCCGACCGGAATTCGGCGAGCGGTGTAAGGCCCCGTCCCGCATCGCCACGCG